>NZ_JCALCV010000009.1:0-205555 GCF_059812525.1 Mycobacterium sp. NGS51 | reverse complement strand
CTGAAGCCGGTCGATCCGGTCGTGCGCCACTGCTGCCAGCTGCGCCACCCGAACCCGAGCACACCGAACACGACATAGAGCAGAACTGCGATGAGAGCCATCAACGATTCCCTACCGCTGGTTGAAAAACTCATATTAATATATAGTGATTTACGCATGCAAGGACCGGACGCCGATGGTCGCTAGTTCAGCGTTGGGCCGCATCCCGACAGCAACGTCGTTCGGTTTGGCGATTGTTTAGGCGGGCGCGTCGGTGGCGTCGCCTGGTTTTAAGGCGTTCGTGTTAGCGTCGCGCCGATCACTGGAGATGAAAGAGACGATGCCGCAGACACTTACAGTCCGACACTTGCCACCGCGGTTGCTCGTGCTGGGCTACAGCGGGCTGCTGGCCGCAGTTGCCGGGTTCGTCAATTCGGTCGCGCTGCTGGTTTTGGCGTTGCCGGTGGGCAACCTCACCGCCTTGACCACGCAACTGGGCATGGATTCAGCCAATCCGCTGCTGTATGAGAGCTGCATGATCGCGCTGATTGTGTTCGGGTTCCTGCTCGGAGCCGCCGGTGCGGGCCTGACGTTGGGTGGCACCCGGGCTAACACCGGCCTCCGCCACGGCGCAGTCCTGCTCGGCGAAGCCGTGCTGCTGCTCGCGGCCATCGCCGCGGGACTGGCTGGGGTCAAGGCGCTGCTGGCCGCCGCCGCGTGCGGGCTGCAAAACGGAATGACGTCGAATTTTCGCGGGATGGCGATTCGCACCACACACTTCACCGGCACCATGACCGACCTCGGGTTCATGCTGGGCCGCAGCCGCCACGGGCTCGACACCTGGAAGGTCACCGTACTGACCACCACGGTCGTGCTGTTCCTCGGCGGCGGCGCCGCCGGGGCGGTGATCGGTGGACGGATCGGTGACCACGCGCTGATCCTGCCCGCCGCCGCCTGCCTGGCCGTCGCGGCCGCGAGTCTGGTGCATGCCCGTCGGCGTAACAGCGCGGCGGCTCGCGCGATATCCGCACCCGCGCCCGCGCACGCTTCCGCCGGCTGACCGGCGCCGGCCAAGGTGAAGCACATCCAGGAATTCACATATGCGCATGCTTACATCATTTGCTAGCCTGGGGGAACCGTTGCTATGCAAACCGAGGAGGCCATGTGGACGACAAGCGCGGATCAACCGAGACCAAAGGGTCGACGCTGCTGTGTCCGCGGTGTGTGTCGCAGATGCTGCCGGTGCAGCGGTTTGGGGTGACGATCGATCAGTGCACCGGCTGCGGCGGCATTTTCCTTGATCGCGGAGAGCTCGAGCAGCTCTCCGAGGCCGAAGGCAAGTTCTACGCCGCCCAGCAGCCGCCGGCGGGGGCCTATCCGCCCCAGCAGTACCCCGCGCAGCCGGTATATGTCGAAGCTCCTCGCCCGAGAGGCTTTCTGGGTGGATTGTTCGGTGAGGGAAATTACGGTGGCCACCACGGGGGTTATCGTGGCGGACATCACTGACCCTAAGCGCGAAGCGGAGCCCCCGACGCCGGAGCAGGCCGCACACGGGCATGGGAATGACCATGCTCATGGGGTATCGGCGGACGCGGACCGTAAATGGTTAGCGATCGCGCTGGGTCTGATCGTGGCGTTCATGGCCGTCGAGGTGGTTATCGGCCTGGTCGCGAACTCGCTGGCGTTGATCTCCGACGCGGGCCACATGCTCACCGACGCGGCGTCGATTGTGTTGGCGCTGATCGCGATCCGGTTGGCGGGGCGTCCGGCGCGGGGCCGCTACACCTACGGGTTCAAGCGCGTGGAGATCCTTTCCGCGCAGGCCAATGGACTCACGCTGCTGCTGCTGACAGTGTGGTTCGTCTACGAGGGGGTGCGTCGGCTGATCGCCCCGCCGGAGGTTGCCGGCCCGCTGGTGCTGTTCACCGCGCTGGCCGGGATCGTGGTGAACATTGCCGCGACCTGGTCAATCAGCCGCGCGAATCGCACCAGTTTGAACGTGGAGGGCGCTTTTCAGCACATCCTCAACGACCTGTATGCCTTCATTGGCACCGCGATTGCCGGTGTGGTGGTGTGGGTGACTGGCTTCGCGCGCGCCGACGCCATTGCGGCTTTGCTTGTGGCTGCGCTGATGGCCCGCGCCGGGTGGGGCCTGGTCCGCGAGTCAGGCCGGATCTTTTTAGAGGCCGCCCCAGCGGATCTGAATCCGGCTGAGATTGGTGCCAGGGTTGTCGCGGTATCACAGGTGGTCGAGGTGCACGACCTGCACATTTGGCAGATCACCTCCGGCCAGCCGTCGCTGTCAGCACATGTGCTCGTCGCCGACGACGCCGACTCTCCCGCGGTCCGCTGTCACATCGAAACGGTGCTGCATGACGAGTTCGGGCTCGCGCACACTACCTTGCAAGTCGACCACGCTGTCGCCGATGGCCACACTGGCGAGGAACATTGCACCGAACCACACGGTCCGGCGCATCGCTCCTGATTTGAGCATCCACCACGCCAGGCAGCCCTCGCCGCGCCTGATAGCTCGCGGCGATTGACATGCGCCAGTTCCGTTATGCCCATGCGTGCCGTATCCGGCGAACGCCGCGAGCGCCTTCATCAGGGTCGGTACGAGCGACCGGGTGACACAAGTCACCGATGCCGTACAGGTTGTTCTATTTCCGGCCGACGAAGCTCGACCGGCTCGGGTTGCGGTCTGTCGCGAATCGGCGGTTTGCCCGCGTCGAGCGCGCAGTCTTTACCGCACCGATCAGATTGCTCGGCGCGCTCGGAGCAGCACACCCCATCAGGTGCTACGCGGGATGTGGCCTGACGGTAGCTGGGCAGGCCACACCCTGGGCTCGATCACACAAGCGAGTTCCTGGTCTGGCGCACGATCTGAATCATCGCAGCGGTGACGCGGTCATCGATGTCATCGTCCCCCTCCGCACCTGTGTCCCCGTCCGCACCTGGGTGACGAGGCTCACCGGCCGTGGGGCGCGGATTTCGTGACGCTCTGTCGTCCACGACGATATGGTTTGGCGGCCGGGTGCCCGACGCCATGGTTGCTCGGGCCTCAGGCAAGGCGGTAGCGGATCAGTCGGGAACTGTTGGTGACTACCGCTACCGAGGACGCGTTATGCAGGATCGCGGCGAGCACCGGAGATAGTGCGCCGCCGGCGCCGATGAGCAGGCCGGCAGCGTTGACCGCGATGGACATGCCGTAGTTCTGGCGGATGACCTCCACCGCGCGTCCGCCCAGGTCTCGCACGTCGAGCAGGCGTTCGAGGTTGTCGTTGGCCAACGCCACGTCGGCGGTTTCGACGGCCACATCGGTTCCGGCCAGGCCCATGGCGATTCCGATGTCGGCGGTCGCCAGGGCGGGGGCGTCGTTGACCCCGTCGCCGACCATCCCCACCACGTAGCCCTCGCCTTGCAGGGCGCGCACCACCTGGAGTTTGTCGTCCGGGAGCACTTCGGCGCGCCACTCGTCGATGCCCAATTCGCCGGCGACCGCTGCGGCGGTCTCGGGATGATCACCGGTGAGCATGACAATCCGGCGGATCCCGTTGTCCCGCAATCTTTTCAGGACTTCGGCCGCCTCGGGCCGGACTTCGTCGCGCAGACTGATCAACCCCACCAGCTTGCCGTCCACCGCGAGCAACAGCGGGGTTTCGGCCTGCTTGCGCAGCTTCTCGACCCACTCTGCGGCCTTCTTCGACACCCGGATCTTCTCGCTGCGCAGCAGTGACGGGCTGCCCAGCAGCAGGATCCGCCCGTCGGCCCAGGTCCGCATGCCCAGCCCCACCAGCACCTCACATTCCTCGTGCGGCGGAATGCTGATATGGCGTTCCTCGGTCGAGCGGATCACTGCCTCGGCCAGCGGGTGACGCGAGTGGATCTCCGAGCTGGCCGCATAGGCCAGCACCTCTTCGGGCTGCCAGTCCTTATGGAATGCGACGATGTTCGTCACCACTGGGCGCCCCACGGTCAGCGTGCCGGTTTTGTCGAACACCATCGCGTCCACCCGCCCGGCCTGTTCGAGGTGCGAACCGCCCTTGATCAGGATGCCGCGACGTGCCCCGTTGCCGATCGCGGCGCTGATCGCCGTCGGCGTGGACAGCCCCACCGCGCATGGGCAGGCGATTAGCAGCATCGTCATCGCGCGCCGGACATCTCCAGTGACCGCCAAGGTGAGCGCGGACAAAATGAACGAGGCGGGAACAAAGCGGCGGGAGAAGTTCTCGCCAACGGTTTGGATCGGTGCCCGATCGAGTTGCGCCTCTTCGACGCGGGTGATGATGCGCCCGATCACGGTTTGACTGCCCACTGCGCTGGCGCGTACCACCAGCCGTCCGCGCACCACCACCGAACCGGCGTGCACCTTCGATCCAACGACGATGCTGACCGGCAGGTTTTCTCCGGTGATCGCGGACTGGTCGACTATCGCCTCTCCGTCGATCACTTCGCCGTCGACCGGTATCGCCACGTGATCGTGCACCACCACCTGATCGCCGATCTCCACGGTATCGATCGGCACCTGCACCTCGGTACCGTCGCCTAGGCGGATCCAGGCGGTGTCCTGGGTGCCGCGCAGCAGCTCGGAGATGGCCCGCCGGGTCCGGCGCACGGTCAGATCTTGCAGATACTCGCCGATATTCAGTAGCCACAACACCGTCAGCGCCACCACGTTCTCGCGCAGCACCAGACTCGCTATTGTTGCCGCCGACACCAACGCATCAGTGCCGGCACGGCCCGAGCGCAGCGAACGCAGCGCACCACGCAGGAACGGATACCCGGTGAAGATGGTCACGCCCGTTGCGACCAGCTGGCCGCTCGCACTCAGCAGCGGCGGCTGCCCGAAGCCGTAACGGCGGATCCCCAGTAGCGCCAGCGCTGCCCCGCCGATCACCATGCGCAGCACATCGGTGTTACGGACGTCCGACGACCGCGGCGAGCGCGCCGGGATCAGGTTATCGGCGACATGTTCGGCTGAGCGAATCGCCTCCAGCAGCGACGAGCGATCACAGCGCTTCGGCGAATACCACACCACAACCGATCCGGTATGCGGATAGGCGTGCACCGCCCGAACCCCGTGCTGGCGCCCAACCTGCTCTTCAACCGCCACAGCGCGGCGCGAATTCGAGCAGACCCACGAAACCACAACCCGCATCCGCCCGGCCGCATCCGAAACAACCTCGAGCGCAGGGTCATCGGCAGCCCCGCCCGAAACGACCTCCAAGGCAGTGTCGTCGACAACAGTCATGAAACGCAATCAGTGGTCGTGGTCATGGACGTCCGCAGCTGCGGGCGGAGGCACCTCTTCGCCGATGCGCCCCCGGGCCTCGGCCACCACATCGGAGACCTTCAACCGCGCCGACTCCGCAGCCACCTCGGCACGTCGGGTTCCGCGCAACCCCAACTCGGTCGTAGCGACCGCGGCCCGTCGAACCGGGGCCTTCCCCACCGCCTTCTTCAGCACCTCATAAGCGCTCACCCCAACCAGGCCGGTGAAGACCGCAGCGCCCGCTTTGCCCAAAATTCCATGCAGCATCGCTATCCGTACCCTCTCTCCCGTGCTGCTCTGTTGGCACGAGTTCAGCTCATCGCGCATTGACGTTAACATATAAACATTGCAATATCAATATACATCTTTCCGGCGATCAGGTTCGCCGTGTCAGGCATCGCCTGCCCCACGACCGCCGGGGACGGTCCAGAAAGAGCACTTCATGCAACAGTTCATCGTCAGCTTCGGGCTTGTCGCGATCTTCGTGCTGATGGTGGCCGAGTCGGCCGGCATCCCGATAGCCTCCGAGGTCACCATGCTGCTCGGTGGGCACTGGCCGGTGGCGCCGTGGCCGGCGTACACATGGACCTCGCGCTGGTGATCACCGCCGGCACCGGCGGCAACCTGGTCGGCAGCTACCTTGGCTGGGCGGCGGGCCGCTACGGCGGCCGCGCCGCACTACGCCGCTGGGGCCACCACTGGTGGCTAAACCAGACCCGCCTCGATCGAGCGCAGCAATGGTTTTCCCGGCACGGTGCGGCGTCGGTGTTCTTCGGACGCCTGCTGTCGGTCATCCGCGCCTTCATCTCACTGCCGGCCGGGCTCGCCGACATGCGGCCGCTCCGCTTCGGTGTCTACACCCTGCTGGGCTGTCTACCTTAGACCGCGGCACTGGCCGGAATCGGCTACGGCATCGGCGCAAACTGGCGGGCCGTGGCGCACGCCATTCACTCGCCGACCTCACTCATCATCGCCGGGATCACCGCCGTGCTGCCCACCGATCCGATCAGCGGTAGCTGCGACCCAGGCCGCAGCCAGTCAGCCCTTCTCTGTGTTCGCGCGGCGGGTGGGCAGTCCAATGACCGGCGGCAGAAGAAAGAGGGCGGGTGATCGAGGCATCATTTTCAGCAGTGAATGCGCTGCGCTGCGGGTCTTTTCGCGGATCGATTACCCATCCTGCCACGGCGCCAATCTGCAGGGCGTGGCCGACCGCGGGCCCAGCCTGATCGGCGTCGGTGAGGCCGCGGTCTACTTCCAGGTGTCCACCGGCCGCATGCCGGCGGCGCGCGGCGAGGCGCAGGCACCGCGCAAGGAGCCGATCTTCGACGCGGCGCAGGTCGATGCCCTGGGTGCCTATGTGCAAGCTAGCGGCGGGGGCCCGACAGTGATCCGCAACCCCGACGGCAGCGTCGCGCAGCAGTCGCTGCTCGGCGACGACGTCGCCCGCGGCGGTGACTTGTTTCGGCTCAATTGTGCGTCCTGCCACAACTTTGTCGGCAAGGGTGGCGCGTTATCGTCGGGTAAGTACGCTCCTGACATCGGAGCAGCCGAACCGGCGCAGATTTACACCGCCATGCTGACCGGCCCGCAGAACATGCCTAAGTTTTCCGACCGCCAACTATCGCCAGAGACCAAGCGCGACATCATCGCCTACGTACGCAAGGCCGCCGGCGACAACACCCCCAATTACGGTGGCTACGGCCTCGGCAACTTCGGCCCGGCGCCAGAAGGCATGGCGATGTGGATTATCGGAATGGTCGCTGTCATCGCTGCCGCCCTGTGGATCGGCGCGCGATCCTAGGCTTTTCCGGCATCGCGCTGAAGACCCGGCGACCGATCGGCCCCGCCACCGTCCTGCAGGGTCCCGGTCCGGCGCCCCGACAACATTTGAGACGGCTATGAATCCGTGACAATCCGCTCATGCGCGCGGGAGAATGCAGGGGCGTGACGCCAATATCGGGTTCAGGAGACCGGCAGCGGCCGCGCGAGGCGGTCCTCGCCGAGCCGCCGCGCATCTATCGTGCCGATGGATCGCCGATCCGAGTTTTGCTGATCGACGACCAACCTGCACTGACCAACCTGGTCAAAATGGCCCTGCATTACGAAGGGTGGGTTGTCGATGTCGCCCATAACGGGCGAGAGGCGGCGGCCAAGTTCGATAAAGCTGGCCCCGACGTACTCGTCGTCGACATCATGCTTTCCGACATCGACTCGCTGCAGATTCTGCAGCGAGTCCGCGAATTGGACGCCTACATCCCCATCGTGTTTCTCACCGCACCCGATTCGAGGATGGACCGGGGCACCGGCCTTAACGCCGGCGCTGACGACTACATGAGTAAGCCGTTTAGCCTCGAGGAGTTGGCCGCCAGGCTGCGCACGCTCCTTCGCCGCTCCCACCATTTCGCCGCAGCGGCCGGCGAGGTCCTCACAGTGGGCGACCTCACACTCGACGATGGCGGCCGTGAAGTCACACGTGGATCGACACCGCTGTCGCTGACAGCAACGGAGTTTCAACTCCTGCGCTTCCTGATGCGCAATCCGCGGCGGGTGCTGACCCGCACCGAAATTCTTCACCGCGTTTGGAATTACGACTTTGCCGGGCGTCCCAGCATCGTTGACCTGTACATCTCCTACCTTCGCAGGAAGATCGACGCCGCCGAGGAGCCGATGATCCACACCGTGCGTGGTGTCGGATTCATGTTGCGACCACCGCAATGAGCCGGAATTTGAATCACCCCGGTGGTGACAGTCGCGATCCGTGAGCGCCCACAGTTGCTATTGCGCGTCGTGGCCTCACCAGCTGTCCGTACTCACGTGGCCGGAGACTTTGTCATTTGAGGTCGGCACGCGATGGCCCTGCCTGAGTGCCATCCTGAACACCGTCGGACGAACACCACTGAGTGCCCCATGGTTACGGCAGCGACGGCAGGGTGATTACCGACGGTAGGGTTATCTCCGATGGCAGTGTCGGCAGATGAAAGCCACCCGGCGGCGCTGTGGTGGTGGTCGTTGTCGGCGCGGTTGTCGCGCTGCTCGTCGGCGCGGGTGTGGTCGTCGGTACAGAGGGCGCGCCACCCTGGTTGCCGCTGAACAGCGCGACGATACCCCAAATGATCAGCGCGATCAGGACCGCCACGACCACACCCAACAGCACCACGGGCTTGCGGTACCAGCGGGCAGGTGGGGGCTGCTTTCCATTGTTGCCGGAATTGAGACGCATGGTTTCATCGTCACCGCCGTTGCCCGGTGCTCCGTAGCGTGCCATGGTGGCCGATTGTAACGGCGCCTTGGTGAGTGCTGCGATTCGAACGCTTCCGAGCGCGGCTGTTGACGAGCGGCCTTTGGTCGCTAGATATTGGGGCAGTGCCGGATTCGCTGGCCTCGCTCGGTGCCATCGATGCGAACGGCAGGGCATCCAATGCAAGTACCAAAGTCGATCCGCAATAATCACTCGGCCTACGGCGCTGCCGTCTGGCTTGCGAAACCTGTGAATATCTGGGCGAGCCGGCAAAGTCGAAATGGCCGCGCTGAACCGGCGTGAAGGAAAGCGGCCCGTCTCTGGGCGATGCAGGGAACGGCGTGGCGCAGCATCGCTCGTCCGCCGAACTGCGGACGGGTCATATCTTCGGTTCCTACAGCATCACGCCGAACATGACGGCCATGCCGGAGGCCATGAACGCGTGACATAGCGTTCCCCAGTCTCCGGGAGGCGGGGTGTTGGTTTTCCGCTGGGCGAAATACCGGTACAGCCAGTAGGCTGCCGCACTTGCGAATCCGACAGCCGCGATCCAGTCGACGGTGGTAATCCACCCGGGTGCGGCTGTCGCGATGCCCGACATGTCCATGCCGGGCATCGCATGGTCGGGTGAGTGACTGTGCGCGCCCAGCGGGCCGCCGCTGTCCACCGCGTACAGCCAAGTCACCGCCGCCATCATTACGGCGTGGTAGCCGTTGGTCAGTCGGCCGGCGTCGCGGGAGAATACGTGGGCGGCCACAAGCACGAACCAGACCGCCGCCGCTAGGAAGAAGACCATCGGCGCGAGCGTGGAAAGTTTCATCCCGACGGGCCAGGCCATCACAACCATCGCCGCGCACATCACGATGTGGAACAGGCGCTCGACGGTGCATATCCAGCGTTCACGTTGCGCGACAAGGCCATACACGTGTCCCGCGAGGCTTGCACCGAAAAGGACGGTAACCGTCCACCGCAGCGCGAGGTCGGCGATCAAGATCCGCTACACCGCATAATCGCGTCCGAACCGGCGTAGCCGCAGCGAGTTGGTCACCACGCTGACCGAGGAGAGTCCCATCGCCGCGCCCGCAACAATCGGGTTCAGCACGCCGAACGCGGCCAGCGGGATCGCGGCGGTGTTGTAGCCGAAGGCCCAGCCAAGGTTCTGATAGATGGTGCGCAGCGTCCGCCTGGACAGCTCAATCGCATGCACGACACCGTCGAGCCGCCCAGACATCAGGGTGATATCGGACGCCTCGATGGCCACGTCGGTACCGGTGCCGATCGCAATGCCCAGATCGGCCTGCACCAGGGCGGGCGCGTCGTTGACGCCGTCGCCGACCATCGCGACCACGCGGCCCTCGTCTTGTAGTCGGCGAACCTCGGTCACCTTGTCTTGCGGCAACACCTCGGCCAGCACCCGGTCGATGCCGACCTGTTGTGCGATGGCCGCAGCCGTGCGGGCGTTGTCCCCGGTGATCATCGCGACCTGCAGCCCCATGTCATGCAGCTGACGGACCACGTCGGCGGCGTCGTCCTTGATCGCGTCCGCCACCGCGAGCACACCCACAACATGACCGCCGCGGCCGACGAATACCGCGGTGCGGCCCTGTTCTTCGAGCTCCTCGGCCGCCGCGGCAAGGTGTTCGGGCAGAACCACATCGTCCTCGTCGACGAGCTTGCGCCGCCCGACCAGCACGGGCTGGCCGTCGACCTCGGCTCGCACTCCGTGCCCGGCGAGGTTGGTGAACGCCGTGGCGGCCGGAATCTCCAACCCCCGTTCACGTGCCCCGGCGACGATCGCGGCGCCGATGGGGTGCTCGGAGCCCGACTCGACCGCGGCGGCGAGCCGCAACACCAGACTGGGTTGACGGCGCTTGCCGGCGATCACATCGGTGAGCCGCATCTGGGCCTGGGTGACGGTGCCGGTCTTGTCGAACACCACGGTGTCGATCTTCTTCGAGGCTTCCAGCACCTCACCGCCCTTGACCAGGATCCCCATGTCGGCGCCCCGGCCGGTGCCGACCATGATCGCCGTGGGGGTGGCCAGGCCCAGCGCACACGGGCACGCGATGATCAGCACCCCGACCGCCGCAGTCATGCCGGCCAGCGGGTTGGCGGCCAACAGCGTCCAGCCGACAAACGTCGCCGCGGCAACGCCGAGGACAGCCGGCACGAACACCGCAGAAACCCGATCGGCCAGGCGCTGTACCGGAGCCTTGCCACCCTGCGCCTGCTCGACCAGGCGCACAATCTGCGCCAGCGCGGTGTCGGCCCCGACGGCGGTGGCGCGCACCGTCAACAGCCCATCGACGTTGACGGTGGCCCCGGCGACATGGTCGCCCACCGATTTTTCAACCGGAACAGACTCGCCCGTCAGCATCGACTCATCGACGGCAGCACGCCCAGCGATGACCTGACCGTCGACCGGGATCTTCTCTCCTGGCCGGACCAGCACCAGGTTTCCGACGTGCACCCGATCGACCGGCACCAGGAGCTCCTGGCCGTCGACGAGCAGGCAGGCTTCCTTGGCGCCCATCTCCAGCAGCTTGCTGATCGCCTCCCGGGTCTTGCCGTGGGCTCTGGCCTCGAAATAGCGGCCCAGCACCACGAAGGCGATGATCAATGCCGAGGTGTCGAAGAACAGCGGCCCGCCGACGAGCAACTGATAGGTGGAGTAGATGAACGCGGTCAACGTGCCGAGCGCGATCAGGGTGTCCATGTTCGCGGTTCTCTCCCGCGCCCGCTGCGCCGCCCCTAACAGGAACGGCCACCCGGCCACGAATTGCACAGGCACTGTCGCGGCGAAGGCCAGCCACCCCGCCCACGGGTAGCCGCCGAAAAACATCGTCAAGCCAGACGCCAACAGCCCCAACGGCCAGGCCACCCACACTCGCCGTAACCAGGCCCGAATCCCGCGCTTGGCCTCCTCGCGCGGCGAGAGCTGAGTCGCGGTCATCGGCTCGAGCCGATAGCCGATGCCTTCTAGCGCCTTTCGCAATCTTTCGATCTCCGGTGGAGCTTCTTGCGGGTCCCGGCGCAGGCCCAACAGCGTCCGTCCGATCCCGCCGACGACTTTCCCCACGATGCCGCCGTTGCCGGTACCAGCCGGGGCATGCGCGGGCTCCGACGCGGCAGGGCTGTGCTCCGCCTCGGTGATCGCCGCCAGGACGGCAGCGGACTCGCACTGCTCGGGTGAATACCGGATCACCACGGATGCCGTGCGCGGATAGACACGCACGGTACGCACACCGGTCAGCTTGCCGACCGCGGCCTCGATCGCGACAGCGCGCCTCCCGTCGATGCGAAACCCGTTGGTGTGTATACGCATCCGGCCCGCCGCGTCGGATGCGACGGTCAGGCCGGCGTCCCGGTGAGCATCAATTGTCAGCATCAGAGGTCCTGGTCTTTCCAGTCCGCCGCCGCTGCGGTTGAAACTTCCTCGTCGGCCACCACGGACGGTGGAACCGCTTCCCCGCTGCGCTCTAAGGCCTCGGCGAACATGTCGGCGGCCGTCAGTCGAGCCCGCTCGCTCTTCGCCTCAGCCTTGCGGACACCGCGCACACCACAGGCCATCGCCGAAACCGTTGCCTCCCGCCACGGAGCCTTCGCCACCACCCGGTGGAGCGCCTCATACGCCGCAAAGGCCACCAGGTGGGGCACCACCTTGGGCACCGCCTTCCCAACGAGTCCATGCCACATCTCGAACGCTCCCTTCACATTGTTGCCCCGTCATTCGTTGACGCTTTCGGCGGCGCGGGTCTCGTGCATCGCGTTAGTTGACGGCAGCCCCAAGCTAAGGGTTGCCCTTGGGGCAGGGTCAAGCGTTAGTCCACACCGGCGCTGGTGGATGGATTCTCCGATGACCGCGTTCAGCAAGCCGAGCCCGACACGTTGGATCGCGGCGGTGTCGTAGCCGAAGGCCCAGCCGGGTTCTGCTTGATCGTGCGCAGGGTCCGTCTCGACAGCTCGATCGCGTGCACGACACCGTACAAGCGGTCGGACATCAGCGTGATATCGGAGGCTTCGATGGTCTCGTCGGTGCGGCGGCCGATCGCAACGCCCAGATCGGCCTGCACCAAGGCGGGGGCGTCGTTGACGCCATCGCCGACCATCGCGACCACCCTGCCCTGTTCTTGTAGCCGGCGAATCTCGGTCACCTTGTCTTGCTGTATCACCTCGGCCAGCACCTGGTCGATACCGACCTGCTTCGCGATCGCGGCGGCCGTGCGGGTGTTGTCGCCGGTGATCATGGCGACCTGCAGACCCATGGTGTGCAGGTGATGGACCACGTCGACAGCGTCGTCTTTGATCGTGTCAGCCACGGCGAGCACGCCCACAACGTGGTCGTCTCGGCCAACGAAGACCGCCGTGCGGCCCCGCTCTTCCAGTTCCGCGGCCGCCGCGGCGAGGTGGTCGGGCAGAAGCAGATCGTGCTCGTCGACGAGCTTGCGCCGCCCCACCAGCACGGGCCGGCCGTCGACCTTGGCGCGTACCCCATGCCCGGGGAGGTTGGCGAACGCGGTGGCGGCCGGAATGTTTAACCCGCACTTCTCGGCAGCGGCGACGATCGCCGCGCCGATGGGGTGTTCGGAGGACGCCTCGACCGCGGCGGCAAGCCGCAACACCAGATTGGGCCAGCGGTGCTTGCCGACAATCACGTCGGTTAGGTGCATCTGGGCGCGGGTGAGGGTGCCGGTCTTGTCGAACACGACCGTGTCGATTGTCTTCGAAGCTTTCAGCTGCCGCTCGATCTGCGGCGGACGGTCTGGCACGTCATGGCGCAGGCCTACCAGCGTCCGTCCGATCCCGGTGACTTTGCTCGCTATGTCGCGGTTGCCGGTGTCAGCCGAGCGGGGGGCACGTGCGGCCACCGACATGGCAGGGGTGTGCTCTGCATCGGTGATCGCCGACAAGATGGTAGCGGTGTCGCAGGCAGCGGGCGAATACCGGATCACCACGGATGCCGTGCGCGGATAGACCTGCACGGCGCGCACACCGCTCAGCTTGCCGAGCATTTCCTCGATTGCGGCGGCGCGGCCGCCGTCGATACGAAACCCATTGGTGTGTACACGCATCCGCCCTGCCGCGTCGGATGCGACGGTCAGGCCGACATCCCGGTGAGCATCAATCGTCAGCATCAGTGGTCCTGGTCTTCCCAGTCCGCCGCGGCCGGGGTGGAGCTTTCTCGTCCGGCACGGCTGACAGCGGAGCTTTCTCCCCGCTGCGCTCTATCGCCTCGGCGAACATGTCGGCGGCCGTCAGTCGAGCCCGCTCGGTCTTCTCCTCAGCCTTGCGGACACCGCGCACACCACAGGCCATCGCCGAAACCGTTGCCTCCCGCCACGGAGCCTTCGCCACCACCCGGTGGAGCGCCTCATACGCCGCAAAAGTCAACACGTGGGGCGCCGCCTTCACAAAGAACCCATGCAATGCCATCTCGAACGCTCCCTTCACATTGTTGCCCCGTCATTGGCTCACGCTCTCGGCGGCGTGCGCGTCGCGCGTCGCATTAGCCGACGAGCAACCCCAAGCTATGCGTTGCCCCTGGGGCAAGGTCAAGTGTTAGGGCACGCCGTCGCCGGTCGATTGGATTCATCGAGTTCACGCGGTCATAACTGCAGCTGATCATTCGGCCGGATACAGTACTGAAACATACTGGAGCGCATTGGCTTACGCGATTACAGCGCTATCACCGAAAACCGATGGCCCGGGACGCCGCGGGCCGTGAATTATTTCGACGCTGCGCCTTGACCTTGCCCTCGCGGCAATCTCTATCGTTGAAGTTGCCGGCGGTGATGCCTTCACCGCATTCCCGCAACGGGAGGCGAACATGAACTGAGCCACAACGTAATTGGGCCTCATGGTCCCCGTCGGCCACCATGCCGCACACCCACCAACGTCGATTCATGGCTACGCAATCCATCACTTCGCACTGATGCTTCGAGCACCGGCGCCGTAGCGAAACATTTTGCGACGCAAGGGCTCACATCACGAGACCGACCACGGTATCGCCGACGGCCAATGGCTCGCGACGCCGTTGGCACCCTAGCAGAACGGAAACCCCTACCATGTTCACCGGCATCACTAGCCGCGCCGGTGCCCTGGTTACCGCCATCGTGGTGCTAACCGGCGCCGCAGTTCTGAGCGGCGGTGCAGCAGTGGCCGACCCAAGTCAGGACAATCAGTTTCTGGCGCTGCTCGATAAAGAAGAAATCCCTGCCATCAAGAACGTGCCACGCGTCATCGCCGCAGCCCACAAAGTTTGTCGCAAACTCGATGGCGGCATGCCGGCGAACGACATACTGGACGGGCTTAGAAACGATGCGTACAACATAGACCCGACCATGCGCCTATACCCCGCCCGCCTCACGACCACCATGACCCGATTCATCACTGCCGCAGTGGAAATCTACTGCCCATACGATCAAAGCAAAATAGCTTCCATTAGGGCTAATCCCGAGCCGGTATCGAATGAACCGACGGACCGGGTCGCCGCGTACACGCACAACACAGTCAACTCAGGAAGCGATCTGCGGGAGCCGCCGCCGGGTTTGGATATGACCAACATGCCGGCGGCGTGGCAGGAACCGACGGGCACCGTAACGGTGCCCCACTTGACGGACGGTGGCGTTATTGTGGCGCGCCGCTACGGGGGCGGCCGGTCAGACGTGTATGGTGAAATACTCGCCTCGCTGATCGGAGCGGTTTCCGCGGGGGATCCCCGCTTACCGGACCCGCCGCAGATTCCGGCACCACCGCCGCCGACGGCGCATATCCTGACACCACCGCCGCCGATCGCCGCACCGCCGCCACCAAAACAATCGCCGCCGCCACCGCAAGAGGTGGAGCCCCCTGCGGATGCTTCTCAGCCGGGCGGCGCTGCTGGCAGCGGCCCCAGCGGTGGCAACGGCGGTGGCGGCAGCGGTGATGGAGACGGCGGTGGCGGTCCGGTGGAGCCGTCGCCGGCACGGCCTATGCCGCCCGGCTTTATCAGGCTCGCACCGTGAGACCGGAACCTAATCGTCGGCTAGGGCGCTGTATTAATTTCGGGCCGGTTGCCGCGGCGTACCCTTGACCTTGCCCCTAGGGTAACCCCTACCGTTGGAGCCACCATTGACGTTGCCCTTCGCGAAGGAGCGCGGCGCTGCCGGACGACTTCTGCAATTCAGCCGGAATAGGAGGAAGGGTAAACGGACTCGCGACGCCGACACCGCGCCCCTAACGACCAATGAGTGAGATTCGCACGGCTACCCTTGAACCCCGCGGCCGGGAAGGGTCATCGATTGCGGCCGCCGTCCGTGAACGAGCCCTTGTGACGCACACCGTCGGTGACGCCGCCGACGCCGTCGGCGTCTCGGCCAAGGCCATCCGGATCTGGGAAGCCAAGGGGCTGCTGCCGCCGGCTGAGCGCACCCAAGCCGGCTACCGGCTGTTCAGCGACGACGACATCGCGATCCTGCGGTTTATCGTGCGGGCCCGGACCCTCGGCCTGACGTTGTCGGAGATCAAAGACATCCTCGACCTGCATCGCCGCGGCATGGCCCCCTGTGAGCAGGTCACCGCGCTGCTCGACAAGCACATTCGCGACATCGACCGCGCCATCACCGACCTACGCGCCCTACGCACCACGCTGGCCGCTGCGCTACAGACCGCCCGCAGCGATCAACGCCGCGGACAGGCCGCGACCGTCTGCCGCATCATTGAGTCGCCAACGGCATAGAGAGCCTTCGGCCCGCGGGCGATGATTCGTGCCGTGGAAAGCGCGCTGACCAATTCGTTAACCAACGCCACCCACCTCGGCGGCCGAGACCCACCCGTAGAACCCGACATCGGCTGTAGCAACCAGAATCTCGGCCACGCGCCCGCGATCACAGCCCGCGCGTGACGATGCAATTCGTCATCCTCGGGCAGGGACACCACGGTGACCGTGCTGGGATAGTGTCCGAAGTCCATGGCGTTTTCCGCGCGCTCCCGGATCACCCGGCCCGCAACCCGACCAGCCGCCGATCGCGGTACTAACAGTTTCGCGCCGGCTGGGACTTAGCGCTGATCCGCTCTGTCCATTCTCATTTGATTTCTTGCAACGTTAGATTGCGGTCGTGCAGCATATGATTTGAGAAGATCGTGGGTCATTGTCTCGCATCGGATCTGAGATAAATCCGTCTCAGGGCGGCTGGGTCATGGTCCGGCTAACGAGCACCGCGCGGAGCCTAGTCAGTGGTGCGCGTCCTATCTTGGTGGCCATGCACGCGCGGGGTGGCGTCGGCACCGCGCGTTTCGAGCAACCGGGCGATGCTGGCTGCGCTGCCGGCAATTTCGTATCTAGCAGCCAGCGGTCCAGGTAGTGATTTTGATGTCCACCTCGTGGATACCCGGGCCCACCGGGGTGATCACCGCGTCGCCGCTGCCGATGATCGAGGACCGCGCACGTACCGTCCATGATCCCGGCGAAGCGAACACCCGGAACTCACCGGTGCGCGACGCGACCACCTCCGCGGTGAACTCGTCCGACGCGTCCAGCAGTCGCACAAACGCGCCACCAACCGGCTGCCCGGAGTCGTCGACGACCCGCCCAGCAATCACGGTCTCACTATCAACGTCGACACCAGCCGGCGGTGTGGTCCGTTGTTGCGTAGGTGCAGCGCACATATCAGCTCCCAGTTCAATTGGAGCTCCCACCAGGGAGCCGGTCCAACGATCGTCATCGTTCTTGATGTGCTTGTGCCGACAGGCCGTCGACAGCTTCAAGCACCCATGATCTTCCCGGTCCAGCCCACTGAGGCGTTTTCGACATCTGGGACCCGCCCTTCCTCCGCAGCCTCGGGATTCTGCCAGTGGTAGCCCGACGGTAGACCTTGCCCCTGAGCCAAGGTCAAGCGTTGCGCCCCGATGCCTCGGAAAACATCCATCGCGCACCGCCGCTGACCCACAAGGCGGCAATTTCGAGCTCCTCAACGCTCGGAGCACATTTGAGCCGTAGGTCAGCGGCTGAATATTGGGCGCGCGCTTAAGCCGCCATTGAATGAGCGCAAGCATTCTTCGTCAGCTCAAACCAATTCGCCGGATCGGTGATTAGTCGTCAATCGCCAGCCGGTAGCCGCCGCTTGATGACTGTCGCCACAATATCCTTGTCGCCCAGGGCTGCTCGCAGCCGCAGCACCGCCGTGTCGACCGCGGGGGTGTCGGTGCCGTTGCGCGGCAGCCCGCGTAGTGTTGCCATCCCGGTCCGCGACAGAGCCCCAACCAATGGAACCGGCGGCGCAGATCAGTTTTGGCGATGCTGTCGAAACCGCTTTCCGCGTAGATGTTCTTGATTCGCCTCCGCATGTTGAGCGGAGCGTCGTCTTTCTTAAACTGCTCGATGGCGTTGAGAGGCTACGGTCGCTGAGCGCCCACTGGCTTCACTACGGCCCTTGGCGGGACGGGGCTTGGCGGGACGGGCTTGGTCATTCGGGTGTTTCTTTCTGGTAGTGCCTTCGCAAGCCGCGATGACAGCCGGCGACTGTGTCCGGCTGCGCAGACCCGGCGGCCAGGTGGAAATACCGGTGGGCGGGTCTACGGCGTCAGGGCAGACAGCGGCAGCTGCGGACACGTGGGTGTCGCACGAATCCATGGTCTGAACTGGTCTGTCTTCGTGTTGTTTCACGGGAAAGGTGCTGCTAGATGCGACATTGGAGGTCTCTGTCAATGTGCGCGCGGGTCATGTCGATCAGTTGATAATGATGCGCATGGCGGCGGATTACCCACCGGCCGGCGACTGTGCCATCACTGTCGGCCGGAACCCGTATTTGGGAGCGCTGCCGAAGCCATTAGTGGGCGGAGCGCCCAGCGGCAGTCCGCCGAGCATGCTTGCCGGTGTGCCGACCCCGATCGACGGGGCGATGCCCAGCCCGGTGCCCGGCAACAGGGGGGCAGCCGGGTTCATCAGCGTCGGCGCGATCCAGCTCGGCGGCACCGACAACGGGCCGAGGGTGGCGGCTCGGCCCAAACCTGCGGCGACACCACCGAGGCCGCCCAAACCGCCGAGTCCACCTAGTGCGCCACCCCCCGCCGCCACGGCCGCGCCTGCAGCCTGCCCCGCCGAGCTCAACGCTGTGTCTTCAGCCGCATCCGCAGCCCCCAACCCGAGTAGGCTCAAAAACGGACCGACGGTGTTACTCGGCATGTAGAACCCCGACGAAAAGATGGTGTTCCACAAATTGGAATTCAGCCCTAGCGGCGAGTTGGCTAGCCAATCCAAAAACCCCCCGGGGCTCGACAGATCCGTGCCGCCCATTCCCAACCCAGCCAGCATCCCGGAGAGCCTCGACGTCGATGCCGAGAGTGACGCGGGCGAGGCGAGTCCGTGCAACGCGTTGGGCATCACGGAGAACAGCTGCGACAGCGTCGCTGGGCTGCTCGCCCCGCTGGACGTTACGGCGGCTTGGGCCACCGCCGCGGCCTGCACGGTCGGCGCGGCCGCGCTGGTGGTGGGTGGCGGCCCGGCGAACGGCGTCAATGTCGAGGCCACCGCGGAGGCGCCGGCATAGCCGTACATCGCCGCGGCATCCTGGGCCCACATCTCCGCGTAATGGGCCTCGGTGGCAGCGATCGCCGGAGTGTTCTGCCCGAGGAGGTTGGTGGCGATCAGCGACATCAACAGGGTGCGGTTGGCGCCGATCACCGGCGGAGGCACTGTCATTGCGAACGCGGCCTCGTATGCGCCCGCCGCCGCTTTGGCTTGGCTGCCAGCCTGCTCAGCTTGGGCCGCGGTGGCGGTCATCCATCTCAGGTATGGCGCAGTCGCGGCCACCATCGACGTCGACGCGGGACCGCGCCACCCTCCGCTGGTGAGCCCAGAGACCACCGACCCGCAGGAGGTCGCCGTGGAGTGCAGGTCGGTGGCCAGCGCGTCCCAGGCCAATGCGGCGGCCAGCAGTGGGCCCGAGCCGGGGCCTAAATACATTCGAGCGGAATTGATTTCCGGCGGAATTGCGGCAAAATCCATGATTACCACTTCGTTTCAGCTCGTCGCCATCGCGTTGGCGATTTCGGTGGCCGAATACGAGCTACCGCTGAGGTTCAGGATGTTCACCAGCAGCTCGTGAACCGCCGCGGCTTGGGCACTGACCGTCTGGTACAGGGCGGCATGCGCGGCGAATTGCGCTGCGGTCAGCGCCGAGACCTCATCGGCGGCGGCCGGAACGACCCCCGTTGTCGGTGCGGCTGCCGCAACGTTGCGCGCGGCCATGGCTGACCCGATACCCTGCAAGTTACTGGCCGCCGCTGAAATAGTTCCCGGGGCTATGGTGACGAATGACATGGAGTTCTCCTTCGAGGATCAAGCCGATCCCGATGGACATTGCTCGTGTTAGGACGCACCATGCACAACACACGATTGTTGTGCGCAGCTGTGCGTGAGAGCTGGCTTGGCACAGCCTGTCAGGCAGCAAACGCCGTGCCAGGACCGGCTTGAAATTTTGCGGTCAGCATTTGTGAATAGGCTCTGTAAGCCCGCAATGATGGCGACAGGTGCGGTACTGTAGTAAAAGGCTCAGCGCCGCATACGGTTTGCCGCTTAATCGGAGCAGCAAGCCATCTGGCTCGACCCCATCAAGCGGAGCGAGCTGTACTGATTCTGGGCGTCTCTGACGAAAGGGCCGCACAGCTGGCTGTGAGCACTATCCCATCAAGCCCGAGCCCGGCACGGCGGTGCCCGCGGCTTGATATAGACCCAAGCCGGTCTTTGGACGCGTGTCAGCCGACGCGTTCGGCCTGCATGCCCCACTTCTCCTCGATGCGTGCATAACGCCAGATCGCCAGCGCCACTGACCATGTCACCACGAACAGACCGACGATGACGAAGCCGATGGCATTGAGGTTGATGCCGCCGATCCAATCCCAGAATGCACCGCTCCATCTGAACTGTTGAGCCAGCAGCCCTAATAGTTCGACGGTGCCGATGAGCAGTGCAACGCCGACCGACAACCCGGTGATGGTGATGTTGTAGTACACCTTCCGGACCGGGTTGGAAAACGCCCAGCCGTACGCAAAATTCATGAAGGAGCCGTCGATGGTGTCCAGCAGACACATCCCGGCCGCGAACAGCACGGGCAAACACAATATGGCATACCAGGGCAGGCCGGCCGCGGCGCTAGTGCCCGCCAACACAAGTAGCGCGACCTCAGTGGCGGTGTCGAACCCCAGCCCGAACAGCAGGCCGATCGGGTACATGTGCCACGACTGGGTGATCGATCGGGTGAAGCGTCCAAGGATGCGATTGATCAATCCGCGGCTGTTTAATTGCGCTTCGAGTTCATCCTCGTTATAGATGCCGCGGCGCATCCGCGCGAACACGCGCAGGATGCCGATGAGAATGACGACATTAATGACGGCGATCAGATAGAGGAATACGCCTGAGACGGCGGTGCCGATTAAGCCGGTGTAGTGATGCAGCGCCGAGGAATCGTCTTTGACCGGCCCGATGATGGCCTTGAGCCCGATGGACAGCAGCAGCGCCAGTCCGAAGACGACACTGGAGTGGCCCAGGGAAAAGAAGAACCCGACGGCCAAGGGACGCTGGCCGTCGTTCATCAGCTTGCGGGTGGTGTTGTCGATGGCGGCGATGTGGTCGGCGTCGAATGCGTGCCGCAGGCCCAGCGTGTACGCCGTCAGCCCGATGCCGATGCCGAACGCTTTGTCGCCGACACTGAAGTGCGCCGGCTCGACGATGAGCACCAGGATGGTCCAACCCACCAGATGTAGCGCGACGATTACCGCGAGCATCGAGCCCAGACGCAGCCAATCGTTCGGCGTCAATGCCCCGCGCAGCTTAGACCGCGATGACGGCTGCCGGCTGAGTAAAGGACCTGCCATGTCGCGTCCCTCGTGTGGAAACCGTGCCACAAAAACACTAACCCGCCGCCAGGCTGATGCATAGAGTTCGCAAAAAGATTGCAAGTCCTTCGCTGGTGTGAGTCGACCATCCACGCGCGATACTGAATAGGTGATCAAGCCGTCGGCGCTGGATCCAGCCGTCACCGAACGGTTCGGGAAGCTGCTGCGCGCCCATGGGCTGCGGCGGATGGCGTCGCGGATCGCGGTGTTGGCGGTGCTCGAGCCAAGCCGTGGTCATCTGTCGGTCGCCGAGATCGACCAGCGGTTGCGCGAGGGTGCACTGGTCGGGAGCACGTCGCCGGACCTGGCGACGATTTACCGCACGGTGACCACCCTGGTCGAGCAGGGCCTACTGCACGCGCTGACTGTCAAGGATGGTGTCACGAGGTATGGGTTGGCCGCAGACCCGCACCACCACGCCGTGTGCACCCGATGCGGTTCGATCGCCGAAGTACCGGCGCAACAGCTGACTTCGGCACTCGAACATGCGATGGCGGGTAGTTCCTTCGCACTGTCTGAGCGTGCCGGCCTCACCCTGCACGGCCTTTGCCCGCAGTGCCAGGCTGAAGGGGGCGGTCCGCTGAGCGAGAGCGAACGCGATGAGCTCAACCGGCTGCGCAAGGAGAACGCCGAGTTGGCATTGGAGCGCGATATGTTAACGCGCTCGGCAACCGCGCAGCCTCGCCAGCAGGGTCAGTAGCTGCGGACCGCGGGCTGCACCGCCGCTCAGGATCTAGCGTGACCGAGAACTCCTGTCCTGTATTCCGGGCGCACTTCCGAAGAACCTCATACACGGTGCTCATCAGGCCGCAGATTCGCTGAGCGCCAACTCATGTCTCCGATCGCGATAGCCATCGTTTTCAGTTACCACGGCCGCGCAGACGATGGGTAATGGAGTTGGCTCCTGGATCACGGTCTGCTCCCTCACCTGCTCTACGTGCTGAGTACCCGGTGTGTTTTGGGCTTCCAGACGGTGGGCGCGGTCGAGGCGGTACACGGCCCGAGCGGCGATGATGCCGACGAGAACGAGTCCTGCCCAAACGACTTGGCCGATGCCGAGCTGGCGCGCTGCACCCATGAGCCAGCCCGTGGCCAGGTTGCCGGCGAGGATTCCGACCCCGACGATGGTGTTGTAGAACCCGTAGTGGGTTGCCACCAGCCGGCCGCGGGCCAGCGCCATGACGGTGTCCATTTCGAACGGGAAGATCGCGGCCCCGCCAACGGCCAGCCCGGCCGCTGATAGCAGTAGCGCGGCGGCCGCCGCAAGTGTCCCGTATGCGGAACTATCGGGGATGAGGGTCAGTGGCACGAAGGAGACCGCCAATATCGTCAAGCCGATGACCAGACTGCGCCCACGGCCCCATCGTGCGGCGAACCAGCGGGTGATGCGCAGTTGTCCTGCGACAGCGACCAGACCTGAAACGATGAAAACCCCTGCTACTAGCGCGGATTGGTAGCGCGGCGAAATTATCGAAGCTTGTAGCGGAAGGGCGAGGTAGATCTGGAAGGACAGCACGTAGGAGCCGATCATCGCCGCAGCGAAGAGCAGGAAGGACCGGTTAGCGATGACGACCCGCCAGTCATCGAGTATGGAGGTCTTTTCCTGTGCCGGTTCGGCGGTGTGCTGCGGAAGCGCCAGCAACTGCGCCACCGTGAGCACTGCGAAGACGACAGCCGCGGCACCAGCGGTAACCCGGAAGTCGATCGCTACCAGCAAAACTCCGACCAGCGGGCCCAACAGAATCCCGGCCTGGTAGAAGATGTTGAACACGGCGAAGGCTTCCACCCGACGTTCGCCGGTATCTGCGGCCAGGTAGGCGCGCACCGCCGGGTTGAACAATGCCCCGGCGAAACCGGTGGCCGCGGAGGCGATCAGCACCGCTGGTAGGGACTGGGCAACGATCAGCAAGGCGAATCCGCCGGTACGCAGCAGGCATCCGGCCACGATCAACGGCTTGTAGCCAATCCGGTCGGCCAGCGTGCCGCCCACGACGAACATGCCCTGCTGGGAGAAGTTGCGGACACCTAGCACCAGCCCGATGGCCCACGCCGCCAGCCCGAGCGGGCCGGCGAGGTAGGCCGCCAGGTAGGGCATCAGCATGTAGAAACCCATGTTGATGCCAAACTGGTTGATCATCAGCAACCGGGCCGGCCGGTCGAAGCTGCGAAACTGTGCCATGAACTCGCTCATCGCAGGGCTCCAGCAGGGTCGATGACGGTCGCGCACCGCGTCCAGGATTCGACGACCAGCTCACCAGGGTCGGTGATAACGGCCGGCTCGTCGGGGGGAAGGTGATCGAGCAGACCGTGTTCGCGGCAGTAGTCGTCGTTGTAAATGGTGTCGAAATAGCGTTGCGGACCGTCGGGGAAGACCGCCGCAATAGTGGTGCCCGGTGACATGGTGCGCGCCGCCCAACCGGCCACCAGCGCAACCGCGCCGACGCTCCAGCCGCCGCTGGCGTGGTGGGTGGCGGTCAGGGCGCGTGCCGCCCACACCGCCTCGGCCGGGGCCACCCAGTGCACCTCGTCGAACGCCGCATAGTCGACATTGCGCGGATAGATGCTCGACCCCAGCCCGCGCATCAGCCGCTTGGTGGCGGGTTGGCCGAAGATCGTCGAACCGATGGTGTCTACGCCGATGACTTTCAGGTTCGGGTTGAACTCGCGCAGCACCCGGGCGACGCCCGCGGAGTGGCCGCCGGTGCCCACCGAGCAGACCAGGACGTCAATCTGCCCGAGTTGGTCGATGAGCTCCAGCGCCAGCGACCGGTAGGCGTCGACGTTGTCGGGATTGGTGTACTGGTCGGGGCACCACGCCTCGGGGTCGGAGGCCAGCAGTTCGGCGACCCGGTCTTTGCGGGCCTGTTGCCAGCCCCCGGTGGGGTGCGGCTCGGTGACCAGATCGACGTCGGCGCCGTAAGCGCGCAGCATATTTTGCACGATTGGCTCCATGCCCGGGTCGGTGACCACGGTGACCGGATGCCCGTAGGTCGTGCCGGCCAGCGCGAGTCCTAACCCGAGTGATCCGCTGGTGGACTCGACAATGCGGGCCCCGGGCCGCAGCTCGCCGCGGGCACGGGCGCGTTCAACCATGTGCAGGGCCGGGCGGTCTTTCATGCTGCCGCCTGGGTTGAACCCCTCGAGTTTGGCCCAAAATCCGCGATCGGCGGCGGTCAGCGGCTCCGAGATGCGTAGCACCGGAGTGTTGCCGACCAAGGCGTTGGGCCGGTGATTAGGACCAGGGGCGGGCTGGCAGCTGGCGGCGGTGCGTTGGCCGTTCGCCAGGGTGGGTTGCGGGGAGCTCTGCAGGTCGATGGTGTCGAGGGACAGGTCGGAGAGCTCGCAGGCTTTCAAGGACAGAAGGTTGTTCATGAGATCGTCGCTTTCTGCGGTAAGGCCGCAACGCAGAGCGCGGCCATTGACATGGGCAGCAGTCACCGGCCGTTGTGGCAAAGCACAACAGCTTGACGCTGACCATTCAGCGACGAGAAAGACAGATCCGGGTCAACAGATCTTGACCCGTGAGGGCACCCGCTGGCCCAAGCGGGGGACCCCGCCCAGCCGGCACCATAAGACTGGCCGTTGAACCCGCGATGACGACTAAGGCCGCCACCAGAGCAAGCGCAACCAGAGCGGTGAACGACGACTTCGTCAGCATCACAGTCGGGAACGCCTCGTGGTGCACGCCGGACGAACCATTGTCAACGTGTGGGTGACCGACGGCGATAGCGGATTCTCCGCCCAGCGAGGGCGCCACAGCGTGCGCTGACAGAGGCGTGTGGGATATCGACCGCAGCACGTCGGAATGGGCGGCGATCGCCAGCATCCCCACCGCCGCCAGAACAGCGACGAGGAAGCGCAGCTGTGGCCGGCTGCGTGCGGCCACGCGCCCGGCCTCCGCCCGCATCCGCAAGAACCCCATACCCCCAGAGGGTACGCCCGTCTCCGGGCGTTTGCCAAGTGTCAGCATGCAGTGATCTCGATCACGCCACTGCCGCTCGCCCCGAGCCGCGATTTGGCCGAGTCGCCGCGCGGGATCGGTCTGGCGCTTAGCTGAAAACGTGGTCCCCGACGAGCCGGCCGTAATAGCGCCACCGCAATTGCATCCGCCGGCGTCTGCAACATTGGTTTCGGTTTCCTGGTCTCGTGGTGGATTTGGCCATGCCCGCCGTGCGATCAGGAACGTACGAGTCGTGCGATGGCTGCAGAGGCTTCGGTCAGCTTCGTTTGAGCCTCGTCGCCGCCCTCGGCGACTGCGCGTGTCACGCAGTGGTCGAGGTGCTCATCGAGCAGGTTCAGCGCCACCGACCGCATGGCACTATTGACCGCGCTGATCTGCGTTAGAACATCTATGCAGTACTTGTCTTCGTCGATCATCTTGGCGATGCCGCGAACCTGGCCTTCAATGCGGCGTAGCCGCTTGGCATAGTTATCCTTCTGCGCCGAATATCCGGGCGGGGTTGTCATCTGGCCTCCTCGCGTATTAGCCATCGGACGATCTCAGCTGTAGTAGCCATCGCGATCGCGCCTCATGAGCGGCCGATCATGGACTGCAAACCCAGGGCTTCCAGGCAACGGCCAGGGACCACGGGAATGCAGCGGATCGGCACGGATCATGCAGCCATCATACCTACCCCGTAGGGGTACATGGAACGATGGCGGCGCCAAGCATGTGCGAGAATTTTCCGACACCGTCACTCGCTCGACGAGCCCGGTCATGCACATCTTGCCACCCGGCCTCAGCTCCTCTCGGTCTGGCGCATACAACGCTGCGGCCATCGGCTTTGTCGAGATTTGGGGGAGCGGCCCTCCCGGCCGATGCCCTCATGTTGCAGCGGAACGGTTGCCTACTTTGCGACGCCTTTCCGCTGGGTGGGTACGGGGGCTCGGACTGATGGTGCAGGATGGCAGGGCGGTATCCGACGAAAAGTTCGCGCTGTCCGTGACAGTCGACCATGTATTCGCCGCCAGGGCGTTATGAACGCACGCTATCTCGGATTTCTGCGTTGTCCCCGTTGCGGATTGGAAGCCCCAGAGGGCGAAGCCTCGTTCAGATGTCCGGACTGCGCCCGCTGCGGTATCGGAGTCAACCTCAACGCTGCATACGCGTTGACGCCGGGTTCCTTGCCATAGGAGGCGTCCCAGCCGGGCATCTTCGGCTTCCGCAGGTTGCTGCCGCTGGCGCCCGACGACGCCCCGGTAAGCCTCGGAGAAGGTGCGACGCCCCTACTTCCCGCTGAACCGGCTGGGGCCACGATTGGGCTAGTTGCAGCGGGTCTGCTGGCGCCTACTCGAGAGGTCTTCTTCGGCCCGGCAGGTCAGACAGTTTGTGGCAGGTCTCGGTGAAACCGCCGCAGCAGCAACACTGCTGTCGTGGCGAAGCCTGTGCTGAGCCCGATCCACACCCCGGGGCCCTGCAAATGCGCTGGGAAGGCGAGCAAGAGTATCGTGGGCAAGCCGACCATCCAATACCCGATCGACGTGACGTGAAATCCAGTCCTAGTATTTCCGATGCCTCGTAACAAGCCCACAGCAATGTTCTGGGTGAAGTCCACGATCTGCTGAACGATCGCGAAGAGCAGAAAGAGCTTGGCCAACACCGTGGTTGACGAGTCGGCAGAATTAAGAAATGGCAGCAACACCAGGTTGGGCGCCGCGACATACACCAGCCCGATCAGGGCCGTGGTCAGCCATCCCAGAACGAGTGCTGCGGTGGCGATCTGCTGGGCATGTTCTTTGTCTGCTCTGCCGACGGCGCGGCTGATGAGAATTGATGCACCATGGGACAAGCCGATACTGACCTGGAAGGCGATTCGTGTCAGTTGGTTCACCACATTGTAGGCAGCCAGCGCGATCGGTCCGAACGTCCCCATCACCACGGCAGCCAGCGAGGTGATGCCGGCCTCCGAGCCGTAGGTCAGCGAGATAGGGATGCCCAGACGTACTATGCTGCGCGATGTTTGAGTGTCTGCTTTCCAGCCGTGGATGGATAGCAGTGGGGCAAGCTGGGTGTCGCGCCGCAGTATCCAGTAGAACGCGATAACAGTAGCGACCTGGACCAGCGTTGTGGCGAGCCCGATTCCGGCGAGACCGAGCTTGGGGATACCCAGCAGACCGTAGATGAACACCAGGTCTAACCCGGCGTTCACTGCGATGGAGGCGATGCTGACAGCTAACAGCGGGCCCGGTCGGCGCATCCCGACACTGAACTGACGCAAGACGTTGAGCCACACCATGGGGATCAGCCCGGGAGCGAGCGCGATCATCATTGGTCGCGCCAATCTCAGTACATCCTCGTCGAGCCCGAAGAGCGGCAACACGTAACCCAAGCCGATCAGCGCGACTCCCAGGAGCGCAGCGGCTACGGTGGCCACCAAGAAAGCCGATCGGGTGATCTGGCGTATTTCCTTCTGCGCCTGCTCATCCGGACAATCGGTACCTGAGCGTGTTTCGCCGCGACCGGCCGCGCCGGCGACCATGTTTCCCACCGCGGTGACGATGCCGACGCACATGGTGCGCATCAGGTTGTACAAGGTGGCGGCCAGTCCGCCAGCGGCGATGGCCTGAACCCCGAGAAGTCCCATGATGGCCAAGTCGGTGGTGGTCAGGGCCACTTGGGCGAATTGGACACCCGCGATCGGTGCCGCCAATGTGGTGAGCTGACGGCTGGTACCCAGCAAGTAACCAACGCGCGCTCTGCGGGTCTCGGCCACGGGCGGACGGCTCACTGGCGAGAGCCGTTTTCGTCGAGCTGCCAGCGGAACCGGCCCTGGCCGTCGGTGCTCACCACAATTTTAGGCGGCAGGGGAAGTCGGTGAAACTCGGATTCGTTCTTATCCATCTGGTAGCCGGCCGTATTGGGGTAGACCAGCAGGTCGCCATGACGCGGTTCCCGTGGCAACACGACTTTGCGCCAGGTCAGCATGTCATATTCCAGGCAGCTCGCGCCACCGACACAGCTTCGCACAGAGTTCGTTGGATCGTGCTTGTCGCCGTTTGCTTGCGGCCACAGCATTGGGTCGGGAAGGAATTCGCTGGACTTCCATTGCTCCGACAGGCTCATGCTCAACCCGTCAACAGTGACGATCCCGTAGTCGCTTCGACGCTTGAACCCCTGCACCGGAAACACAGTGAACCCGGTCCCGTCAAGCAACGCGCGTCCTGGTTCAATGAGCAGTTTGGTTTCTGTCTTGGCGAATTTTTCGCCGACTGTGCCTGCGCTGCAGTCTGTTTCGCTGGATAAGATCGCGGCCAACATTTCCGCGCCGGTGGGCGCCTGATAATACGGGTAGAAATGGGTGAAGGTCTTGCCGCTGTGAAAGTCTGTCTCACCAGCGTCGCGCAAGAACCGGGCCCACGTGTCGGCGTCAACATAACTCACAGCGAACCCGCCGCCGACCGAAATCGCCGTCGCGGCCAGCCCTTGTGCTCTTGCCTGCACGACGCGGTCGACCAATTGGGCTGCCAGCTGTGCGCGCGGTTTGACGTCGTAGCCGTTCAGGTGAAACGAAAACCCTTCCATGGACACTCGAGACCGCTGCTGGGCGCATCGTTGCAGTGCGACGTCCAGTTCGGCCGAGTCGAGGCCGAACCGGCTGTGGGGGTTAATGTCTGGGAGCACTCGCAACAGGATGCGGGCACCCTCACCGCGGTGGGCTAGCGCGATCACCCGATCCAGCTCGTCGAGGGCGTCAACGGCGATCAAACAGCCGTGCCGAGAGGCCAGCCAGAGCAATTCCTCGTTCTTCGCCGGACCCGTGACGACGATGTCGGCACCGCGCACACCGCGGGCCAGTGCCTGAACCAATTCCGGGGCGCTGGACGCGTCGACGCCGGCGCCGGTCCTGGCGCACACCGATAGCCAGCATCCCGCCTTGTTCGCCTTCTTAGCGAAGAGCACTTGCCCGCGCACCCCCGACGAGGCGAAGACGTCGGCGAAGGCCTGCAGGTTGCGCTCGAAGCGCAGCGGAAACAGTACATGAAACGGGCCGCCTATCGCATGAGCCATATCAGCTAGCAACGACGGATCGGCTGTGATCTGTTGAAACCATGACGGCGCAATTGCGGGCAACGACAAGGGCGCTAGCTCCACAGCCTGATCTCCTGTCCGCGCCCCAGCGCGATTGCCTGCGTGGCCAGCGCATGCGCCACCGGGATGTCGGTGATGGCCATGCCGCTGTTGAACACGAAAACCCGGTCAGTCTTGTCCCGCCGAGGAGGCGCTGCTCCGGCAAGGATGTCGGGCAGTTCGGCGTCCAGCGGCAGCGAGCCGTCCTCATTGGCGAAGCGGGTACCGGTCACCGCCAGCTGACCGGCGGTGGTTGCGACTCCGTAATCGGCGTCGCGCAGCGATG
Source organism: Mycobacterium sp. NGS51 (assembly GCF_059812525.1). Classification (NCBI taxonomy): domain Bacteria; kingdom Bacillati; phylum Actinomycetota; class Actinomycetes; order Mycobacteriales; family Mycobacteriaceae; genus Mycobacterium; species Mycobacterium sp. NGS51. Next base: position 175,839 of record NZ_JCALCV010000009.1, on the reverse strand, counting down.
ACGGGTGCACTCCTGTGCCGTTCACCGAGATGAACAGCGCTCCGCGTTTGAGCCAGCTGGTGCGCAGCTTGACGTCGGTAGCTGGGCCGGCCGACGTCGCGACCATGAGGTCCGATTCGCCGGCGGCTTTCTGTGGATTAGACACTACTTCGATGTCTCGGTCGGGGTGCTGTTCGCGCAAATACGCGCGTACCGAGGCGATTCCGTCGGGATGCGTGGCGAACAGCAGCAGCCGGTCCAAGTCGGGAAGAGCGCTGAGCAGGAACGGAAAAGTTTCCCGGCCTTGCGCACCGGAACCGCTTACCAACGCGGTGCGCGCCCCGGCGGGGGCGCATGCGGCGGCGATCAGTGCGGTGCTGGCCGCGGTTCTTAGCGTGGTGACTCGGGTGCAGTCCATAAACGCTAATGGCACACCGGCCTTATCGTCGTAGAGAGTGATGGTGATGTATTCTTTTTTGCCGTCATCGTTTTGCATGTAATAGTCTTTGAAGGCCAAGATTTGCAAACCGCCGTCATAGCCGGGCATCGCATAAGATGCTGAATCTCTATGCGGTGAACGCATCATGATTTTCGCCGGAGCGCGGGAAGAGCCTTGCGCCACTCGCAGATACGCGCCGCGTACGGACTCGATCACGTCGCTGGGAGTGATCGGAAGATCGGCGATGTCGCTGCGGGTAAGCACGGGCAGCGCCACATCCTCGCGGGAGAGGATCTGCTGCACCGGTTGGCTTGCGGGCGGAGATTGCATGTGTTGGGTTCCGTTCTGCATATTGTTGGTATCAATTCAGTGTTTTATTGGTGTACTCACCCTTATGCGGGTACTTTCTCGCCGTCGGCTTTCGGGGTAGGGATTCTCAGACGGGAGTGCTGCCCTGCGCGAGGCTGGGGTGTCGTTGTGGGGTCGACGACGGTGGTGCACCGGGTCCAACGGTCGACGACGGCCTGGGTGGGTGTGCTGATCTGCTCGGGTCCGCTGGGCGGGGCGGTGTCGAGCAGGTCGTGTTGGCGGCAGTAGTCGTCGTTGTAAATGGTGTCGAAGTAGCGTTGCGGGCCGTCGGGAAAGACCGCGGCGATGCGGGTGCCGCGCGGGTAGCTGCGCGCGGCCCAGCCGGCGACCAGCGCCACCGCCCCCACACTCCATCCGCCGCTGGTGTAATAGGTGGCAGCCAGGGTACGCGCCGCCCACACCGCCTCGGCGGGGGCGACCCAATGCACCTCGGTGAAGGCGCCGTAGTCGACGTTGCGCGGATAGATGCTCGACCCCAGCCCGCGCATCAGCCGTGAGGCGGCGGGTTGCCCGAAGATCGTCGAACCGATGGTGTCCACGCCGATCAACTCCAGTCCCGGGTTGTGTTGGCGCAGCACCCGGGCCACCCCGGCCGAATGACCACCGGTGCCCACCGAGCACACCAACACATCGATGTTTCCAAGCTGGTCGAGCAGCTCCAACGCCAGCGGCCGGTAGGCGTCGATGTTGTCGGGATTGCTGTACTGATCGGGGCACCAAGCATCAGGCTCGCCGGCCAACAACTCAGCAACCCGGTCTTTGCGGGCCTGCTGCCAACCCCCAGTGGGGTGCGGCTGGCTGACCAGATCCACCTGCGCCCCATAGGCGGCCAGCATGTGCCGGATGATCGGCTCCATCCCGGGATCGGTGACCAAAGTGACCGGATGCCGATACACCTGGCCGGCCAGAGCCAGCCCTAATCCCAAAGTGCCGCTGGTGGATTCGACGATGCGGGCTCCGGGCATCAACTCGCCACGCAGTCGGGCGCGTTCGACCATGTGCATGGCCGGACGGTCTTTCATACCGCCGGGGTTGACTCCTTCGAGTTTGGCCCAAAAACCGCGGTCACCGCGGCCGAACGGTTCGCCGATCCACAGCACCGGAGTGTTACCCACCATGGCGCCCACCCGCCGATACCGATCCGGAGCGTGGCGGCACTGCTGCGGAGTGGGGCGAAACCTATCGGTGGCAATGGGATACCGGCAGGAGGTGTGATCCCGCGAGATGTGCGGGGCGTCGATGGACAGGACGTGAGTCATGTGATCCTCGCTTGAGCATCGGCACCGCCCAACAGGGCGCGCCAATTGACGTGGGTCAGCGGTCACCGGCCATCGGCGCCAAAGGCACCTCACGGCCTGACGCTGACCAGTCAGCGACGCGCGAGGCAGAACCGGGTCAATCGATCTCGACCCGCAACAATAGGGACCAGCCCAGAGGGCGGACCCCGCCCGGCGGGCACCACAAGCCCGCCGAGCACAGCGGTAACGGCGAGCATCGCCACCACCACACCCAACGCAGCCAACGCGGTCGCCGAGCGCGGCAACACCGCAGAAGCCAACTGCTCAGGATGATGCGACGACCCGTCCACAGCATGCGGGTGATCGGCATCGACCGTGAACTCAGCACCCACCGACGTCAACAACGGATGCGCAACGTGGGCCGCGCGGTGATGCTCCTCCGACAACAACCCCCCGTGGGCGGCCACAGCCGTAAGCCCCCACAGCACAGCCGTAATCCCCCACACCACAGCCGCCACCACACACACCGACCGCAACCACGACCGCGCGCTTGCATCGGTGTGCCTCGTAATACGGCCGGCGTGGCCACGAGTACCGCTCCCGCCCAGCGACGCGAAGCCGGTCTTCAGCTGTGGGACGTCCACCCGCCCGAGTCTATACCCCCAGCCCGTACCGCGCCAAGCTGAGCCGTTCGCGCCACCCTGTCTGCTGCGCAAATTACTGCTTGTGCGACTGTGTTTCGTCACTTCTTTGGCTCCGGCGACAGTCGTGATGCTTGGTCCGGTACATGCCGGTCCCCCAGGGTGGTCGGCGGCGCTTTTGCGCCGCAGACAATCGCCGCCTACAGCGACCCTAAAATGCTCTGCATGGTGTTGATCTCCTGCTGCTGGTTAGTGACGATCGAGTGCGCCAGGGCAACGGCCGCCGGATATTGACCGGATTTGATTTCGTCCTGGGCCATGGTGATTGCGCCTTGATGGTGCCGAATCATCTGTGTGAGGAAGAGCTTGCTGGCGTCGACGCCCTGTGCGTCTTTCAGGGCCTGCATGTCCTGTTCGGACATCATCCCGTCCATTCCGGTCATGCCGGGCATACCACCGTGGTTAGGCATCTCTGGTGTCATGTTGCCCGGCATCGTCGGCGATGTTGGCTGACCCCACTGGTTCAGCCAGGTCTGCATCTGTTGGATTTCAGGTCCCTGCGCCGCCTTGATCTGGTTGGCTAGCTCGATCACGCGAGGATCGATGCCCTGTTTCCCAAGGGTGATGTCGCTCATCTGGACCGCCTGCTGGTGGTGGGGAATCATGCGCTGGGCGAACGTGACGTCCTCACTGTTGTGCTCCTGCGAACCCGCTGGCGAAGTCGATACGCCGGAAGAACCGGCCGCTGAGGTGCTGGAATGAGCCTGGTCGCCCGGGCCGCCACACGCGGACAATGTCAGCGCCGCGACTGCGGCAGCAGTGATGGTCAGTAACCGTCGCTTCCTCACGCTCTATTTCCCTTTCCCCTAGGCTGAAAACACACGATGCGCTCCGCTTGCCTGCATATACCCGATAGGGGTAGACCGTAACTATGGTAGACCACACTCTTGCTCGACCCGAACGGAGCCCAACGATCGGAATGGCACGGAAACTACTCGTCGAGACCATCAGCAGCCCGGCACGATGACCGTGTATCCAGCGGCCTATGAAGTGCTGGCCAACGTATGGTACCTGGGGCGGCGCGCCCGGATATGGGACCAGCTCGTCGCCGCATCGGGTGCCCGAGCTGGTGAAAAGGTGCTCGATGTGGGCTGCGGCACTGGGTATTTCGCTCGCCGGATCGCCCCCGTTGTCGGTCCTGCTGGTGCGGTCGTTGGGATCGATCCATCACAGGCGGCGCTGGATTACGCCGCGGCGCACACCCCGCCACACTGCACGTTCCAAGCCGCCGGTGCCGAAGATCTCCCGTTTGCCGATGCGTCCTTTGACCTGGTGGTCTCCAGCCTGACCTTCCACCACATCCCGGCCGAGCATCGCGGCGACGCGGTTCGGGAGATGTTTCGCGTCTTGCGGCCGGCTGGGCGGATGTTTATCGCCGATATCCGCCCGCCGAGCCTTCCGATCTTGGAGCGGCTTACCAGCGCTGCGCACGGTCATACCAAGGTGCATAAGGTCTTTGATGAGCTCCGCGCGATGACCACCGATACCGGATTTACAATCGCGAGGACCGGCAATGTGTCACGCCTGTGCTACCTGGCTGCCGAGCGGCCGCGCCCGTGACGACTGCGGCATCATTGGGGAGCGGTCATGCGTTGGCACTGGCCGTCGGGGCCGCCCGGCACCGTGGGACTCGCGCTCTGATGGCTGCAATCTCTTCACCCTGACGCGACAGCCGGCGCCTGCAGATGACCGCGGCGGTCGAGGCCGCGGAGCGCCAACACGGCGATGATGCCGACGAGAATCATTCCAGCCCAGACGAGTTCGCCGAAGCCAGCCTCGCGTGCAGCTCCCATGAGGGCTCCGGCGGCCAGATTGCCGAGAAGGACTCCGGTCCCAACGATGGTGTTGTAGAACCCGTAATGGGTGGCCACAAACCGGCCACCTGCTAACGAGACGACGGTGTCCATCTCGAAAGGAAAGACCGCGGCCGCACCGATGGCAAGCATGGCGACGGATACCAGGAGCGCGGCCAGTGCCGGAAAGACCCCGAAGCGCTGAGCATCGGGTGCAATGGTCAACGGCAAGAATGAGGCCGCCAGGATAGTCATGGCGATGGCCAGGCTGCGTCCACGGTTCCAGCGCGCGGCGAGCCACTGGGTGATCCGCAGCTGGCCGCCGACCGCGACCAGGCCTGAAATAACGAAAAGCGCTGTCACTAACAATGTTTCGAAGTCAAGTGTGAGAACCGATGCCTGCAGCGGCATCGTGAGAAAGATCTGGGACGACAATATGTACGAGCCGGTCATCACCGCGGCGAACAGCAGAAAGGGCAGGTTGCCGATAACGGCCCGCCACTCTCGCAGTATCGACGTCTGCACCGTTTCGGGATCAGCGTCTCGCGCAGGCAGTGTCAGCAGTTGGGCTACCGTCAGCACGGCGGACAACGCCGCCGCGGAAAGTGCGCTGATCCGGAAATCGATGGCCACCAGTGCGACCCCGACCAGCGGACCGACCAGAATCCCTGCCTGGTAGAAGATGTTGAACATCGCAAATGCTTCCACGCGGCGATCACTAGCGTCGACGGCGAGGTAGGCGCGGATCGCGGGGTTGAACAATGCAGCCGTCAAACCGATTGTCGCTGAAGCGATCAGCACAGCGCTAAAAGATTGTGCAATAGCCAGCGTGGCAAATCCGCCGGTGCGCAACAGGCAGCCGGCAACGATTAACGCTTTGTACCCGACTCGGTCGGCGAGCGTGCCGCCGATGATGAACATGCCTTGCTCGGAAAAGTTCCGGACACCCATAATCAGCCCGATAGCCCACGCCGCGAGCCCGAGCGGGCCGGCGAGGTACCCCGCGAAGTACGGCATCAGCATGTAGAAGCCGACGTCAATGACCAACTGGTTGACCATCAGTATCCGGCTAGCTCTGGGGAAACTGCGGAACCGCGCGATGAACGCCATTACCGCATCACCTCAGTGGAGTTGACGATGGTGGTGCCCTGCCTGTTGACGTGTCTGGCCACGGCGATCAAGCCGGGTGACCTACCCACCGATACCATAGGCTCCTGCGTGTTCGCGGTTGTGGAGCGCTCGAGTCGGTCATCATGGACCGGGTCTGGAACCGCAGCGCAATGACCACGGTGCGCGAGGTCTTCGACGATCTAGCGCACGATCGGCAGATCGCTTACGCCACCGTGATGTCGACGATGGACAACCTGCACCGCAAGGGCTGGTTGCAGCGCGACCGGGTCGGGGCAAGGCCTTCCGCTACTAGCCGACCATGACGCGTCAACATTCGGCTGCCATCATGCGCGATGCCTTCGATGCCGGTCGCGATTCTGACCTCGTGCTGGCCTCCTTCCTCAACCAGATGGATAAGCAATCTGTCCCGGCCGAACATCCTCCTCCGCCTCCATGACCTCCAGCGCTGCCTTCAGCAGGCCCGACAGTCGTGCAGCGTCATCGAAAGTCGCCGGCCGCCGACGACAACGTCTCGGGCTGCACATTGTCACGAATAACGTTTGCCTCCATGACCAGCATCGGAGATGGCCGCATCGGTGGAGCCTTCGACTAATGCGACCCCGCCGAGGGCGGCCACCTCGTCATGGTCGAGTAACGCCAGCAGAGCGGGTATACCACTGAGTTCGGTGACGGCCGCCCGGCAGGAAGGGCAACCTTCCAGGTGCGTTTCGAATTCGCGTCGGTCCTTCGCCGACAGTGAACCGAGCACGTACGCGGCGTCCCAGGTCGCGTACTCGTGGCGGTTGGGTTCCCGCGGCTCACCATCAGGGACCGTCTCGCGGCCCGGAAAGGGCGTGACCGCATTACGCCCGTTTCGCTGGTCGGCGCCGTGTCGAGCAGGTGGTGTTGGATCCTCGGCGGAAAAGCCGAAGACGAGAGACCGGAGATTGTTCATTATGATCGTCGCTTCTATATCGGTGCCGCGCATAAGGGCGGCAGTGGATGTGGTTCAGCAGTCACCGGCCGTCGTCGCAGCGCACAACGACCTGACGCTGACCAATCAGCGACGAGACCGACAGAACCGCGCCAAGAGCTCTTGACCGGTCTGAACAGTGGCCAGCCCACGAGGCGGACTCCGCCCGGCCGACAGCACCACAAGGCCGGCGAGCACGCCGGTGACGGCGATCACTGCCGCCACTAACGCAGTCAACGCGGCGGCCGACCGCGGCAACACCGCGGAGGCGAACTGCTCAGGATGATGCGACGGCCCCGACCCGTCCACAACATGCGTGTGATCGACATCGACCGCGAACTCGGCACCCACCGACGTCAACAACGGATGCGCCACGTGGGCCGCGCGATGATGCTCCGCCGACAACAACCCACCATGAGCGGCCACAGCCGTAAGCCCCCACACCACAGCCGCCACCACAAACACCGTCCACAACCATGGCCGCCGTGCATTGGTGGCCGGTCCCCTGGCGGGGCCAGTCATGCCGCCCGCTGCAGGTATGGGCCCGACCCGAGGAACAGCTTCGCTGTCGGTCACGCCGGCGAGCGTCCGGCCAACCAGCGCCAACCCGCTCACCCCGTGCGCTGGCGGTGGCACCACATGCCGGACATCCACCCCATCGATCCTATACCCCCCAATGGTATAGTGTAAAGAACACCTCCGCTGTTCACCGACCTGCGCCGAAGTCGACGAAACTCGGGACCTCCTCTGGCCACCACACAGTGGGCTTTCGGCAAGACTATTGGATACCCTCCCCGGGGGTTCTTGCGGGCGGAACCGTGCCGAGGGTGCTCCTTTGCCGGGAAATCCTTAGCCGGCGATCACGAGGAAGGCAATAATGACGACCATGCCAACCAAATCGGTAGCAGCGGGCTTGAACTCAGAGCCGCACGGCTACATCTCCAGCAAGGACCGCTACCTGGACCGGCTCAGGCGCATCGAGGGGCAGGTCCGCGGAGTCCAGCGGATGGTGGAGAATGATCAGTACTGCATCGACATTCTGACGCAGGTCAGCGCACTCACTCGCGCTGCGCAGGCCGTGGCCCTGGGCTTGCTCAACGATCACCTCAAGCACTGCGTCCTCGACGCCGCCCAGCTCGGCGATGAAGAAGCAGACCTCAGAATCAAAGAAGCCACCGACGCCATCGCGCGGCTCGTACGGTCGTGATCATTGACCGACCGCCCTCGCCGCGCCGGGGACCTGGCTGGATCGCGATCCGTTAATCCACGACCATTTCTGCGGGCTTTGACGTCGGTGGCGGCGAGGGTGAGTCGCCTGTTGGGAGGTGGTTACCGCCCGCTCTACCGATAACGGTTATCGTTTCCGTTATGGCCGCGTCTCGGGTCGGCAAACTGGGCCTTGCCGTCGCTCTGACGTTCGGGGTCGGGCTGGCGCTCGCCGGCTGCTCATCGGGCTCGGAAAATAGACCATCGACCAGGACCGGGGCGTCGGCCGCGGGACCATGCCCGACCGCTCCAGTCGATGTAGTGGTTAGCGTGGCCCAGTGGGGTGATATCGTCTCCACGCTTGCCGGAGGCTGCGGGACGGTGACCACCGTCCTGACCAGTTCCTCGGTGAACCCGCACGACTACGAGCCCGGTCCCGCGGAGGCCGCGTCCTTTGCGGCTGCACGCCTCGTCGTCTTCAACGGCGCCGGTTACGATCCGTGGGCGTCCAAGCTAGCGGCTACTTCTGCCCCGACAGCCGCAGCGGTCAGCGCGGCCCAGGTGACCAACACCCCAGACGGCGCCAACCCGCATCTGTGGTATAGCCCGTCAGCTGTCACCACACTCGCCGACGCGGTGATGGGCGAGCTGACCAAGTTGTCTCCCTCGGCTAGCGACTACTTCGCCAAACAGCGCTCGGCATTTACCGACGATTTCAAGCCCTACAGCGACGCCATCGCCACGATCAAAGCCGGCGCGCCCGGCAAGTCGTATGCCGCCACCGAGCCCATCTTCGACCGCATGGCACAGGCACTGGGCCTGGTCAACAAGACACCGGAGGGCTATCGGCGGGCCGCGGCAAACCAGAGCGATCCGTCGCCCGCTGATATCCAGGCATTCCGCACCGCGCTCGCCGAGCGTCAGATCGATGTGCTGATCTATAACACCCAAACCTAAGGGTCGATGCCCGAGCAGATCCGTACGGCCGCCGACCAGACCGGTGTGCCGGTCGTCAACGTCACCGAGACGGTTGAACCCGGGGCGAGAACGTTCCAGAGCTGGCAGACCGACCAGCTCAACTGGCTGGCTAAGGCGTTGCGTGTCCCCGCCTGACGTCGATTCAGGTGGCATCGCATTGATGTTCGACGACGTCAGCGTGGTGCGTGCGGGCCGGCTGATCTGGTCAGAGAGCACGTTTAAGGTGCCGGCCGGTGGCATCGTGGCCGTCATCGGATCCAGCGGAGCAGGAAAGACCACACTTCTACAGGTCATCCTGGGATTGATTCTAGTCGCCTCAGGTCAGGTACGGGAATTCGGCAAACGCCCGGGCGAGGACAATGACTCCATCGGCTACGTCCCGCAGAATTGCGCTTCGGGCGCAGACGAGGCGATCCGCGTCGCCGACGCGGTGATGCTCGGGTTGACGGGTGGCAAATGGGCCTTCGGACGCGCCACTGCCACCCAACGGCGTCGCGTCCAGGAGGCGCTGCAGACAGTACACGCAAGCGAATTCGCCCGCACGCGTCTCTCCCGGCTTATCCGGCGGCCAACGCCAACGGGTGGCGATCGCCGAAGCGTTGGTCGCGCGACCGAGGCTGCTCATTTCGGACGAGCCGCTGGCATCACTGGATCTGCGTAGCCAGCGCGACATCGTCAGACTGCTCAAAGACTTGCACCACGACCTGGCCGTCACGATTCTCGTTGTGGCACATGACCTTAACCCCCTACTGAACGCGCTGGACGGCGCGATCTATCTCCTCGGCGGGCACGCGCACTATGCCGCCGTGGACGGGGTGGTCGATGAAGCACTGCTTACTCACCTCTACGGAACACCGATCGAAGTTGCTCACACGCCCCAAGGCGAGCTCTATATGAGGCGCATTGTATGACAACACAATTGGCTGCCTTGGGCTACCAGGCCGACTGGTGGCCACTCTTGACCTCACACTTTATGCGTCATGCCCTGCCGAGCGGGTCGATCGTCGCGCTCGCCGCGGGCCTCATCGGCTATTTCATCGTTGTCCGCAACACCGCGTTCGCGGCGCACGCCCTGGCGCACGTCGGGCTGCCCGGCGCGACGGGTGCGGTGTTAAGTCGGTGCGCCCGTCGCTTTGGGCCTCGAGGTCTTCTGTGTCGGCGGTGCGCTCGTCATCGGCGCGCTGGGCAAGCGGGCCGCCGACCGCGAGGTCGCCACCGGCACGGTCTTGGCGATGGCCATCGGCCTGCGACTGTTCTTCAACTCACTGGCGACCAAGAGCTCGAGCACTATGACCAGCATCTTGTTCGGAAACCTGCTGGCCGCTTCGCATCAACAGCTGATCACCTTCGCGGCCCTGCTGACACTTCTGGCTGCAAGCATCGGCATCATCTACCGTCCACTGTTGTTCGCCTCGATCAACGCCCAGGTCGCCGAGGCCAAGGGCGTGCCGGTGCGGGCATTGTCGATCATCTTCATGGCACTGCTCGGAGTCGCGGTGACCTTGGCCGTTCAAGCCGTCGGGACCTTGCTGCTCTTTGCCCTTGTCGTAACGCCTGCTGCGACAGCGATCATGTTGACGGCGCGGCCGGGTACCGCAATGCTCATCTCGACAGTCATCAGTGTGGTGTCGGTCTGGGTTGGGCTCGCGGTGTCCGCCATGTTCAATGTGCCACCGAGCTTTGTCATCGTGTCGGTCGCTTGCATCACGTGGTTCGTCGTGCGGGTGGCACATCACCGCGTTCGGCCGCGCGCCAAAAAATTATCATTTTTGGGCCGGCACGCAGCAGACGCGCTGTGGGAGGAGGGCAATCCGCCGTCGGAGTTGGCCCCACCTATGTCAGCGCAACCAACCGGCGGCAAATCCGCCAGCGACGTGTGACCCCAAAACCGCACTGTCGCGATGCCCTATCCGAGTCACCCGGCGAGGCGCGCCCGACCGTGTGCTTATACGGTTACCCGGTGACGGTAGGTGGCTACATGGCGCGCGCGCGGTTACCGCGCAGTATGATGGCCCCACCGTTAACTCCTGTGTGACTACAGGATATCGGCCTGATCACGGCCGCACGCCCACCGCTTTAACGCCGGATTTTTGGTATACCCCCGGGGTGCATGCTGCTACGATCGAGGCATTATGCGATTGAGCGACGCACGCACACGGCCACGGTGGCGATCGGTCGTCGCCCTGGCGGCTGTGGCGTTGCTGCTCACCCTCGTCAGCCACCACTGCGCCCTGCAGCCAATCCAGCAGGTGCTTCATCCTTCGCAGCCGTCGCTTTCATCGCTGGGCGGTCAGCTCGTTGTCAACGCCAAAAAAGCAACCATTGGAGGCCGCTCATCGTCCGCGTGCCACCATGTGTTTGCGATTGCATCGCCGCCGCTGCCTACCACTGACTTGGTTGCGCTTGGCGCCGCAGCGGCAGTAATAGCTATCACCGGTTTGCTTGCTTTGTTTGTGGTGCCAGCCGGGCGGGGCCCACCTCGTCGGCTGGCCACCGTATTGACCGGTCAAGACCTCTTGACGCGGTTCTGTCTGTCTCGTCGCTGATCGGTCAGCGCCAGGCCGTTGGCTCTGCGGCGGCGGCCGGTGACTGTTGAACCACGTCCTCTGCGGCCAACACGGTCTGCTCGACAGCGTCCGGCGGGCGAGCCTGGCCGTCGTCAATCACCCGGCCCAACATGCCTATACGGCAGCATTGACCGGCACAGCCGCTCGTCCGCACTAAAAGCCCTATCCGCAGCCGCAGCCCACCCGAACGAACCACCGGGGTCACATGGAAAAGAGCCCGGCAAATAGGCACAAGTAAAGACCGCGTGAAACACCGTCATCTGTACTCGGTGACGCTATAGCTAAAGGAGACAACATATGTCATTCGTCACCGCACAGCCGGAAATGCTCGCATCCGCGGCCGGCACGTTGCAGGCCGTCGGCTCAGCAATCAGCTCCGGCAATGCTGCCGCGACAGCCCCGACCACTGAAGTGGTTCCGGCGGCCATCGACGAGGTGTCGGCGCTGACCGCTACCCAGTTCGCCGCGCACGCTCAGATGTATCAGACAGTGGCCGCCCAGGCCACAGCTATTCATGACCAGTTTGTGGCCACCTTGACGGGCGGCGCTGGTTCGTACGCGGTCACCGAGGCCGCCAACGCGACCGCGACCGGATAGGCGAAACGGAGGAAAAGAAATGGAGTTCGGGGCGCTGCCACCGGAGATCAACTCCGCGAGAATATATTTCGGTCCTGGCTCAGGACCCATGATGGCCGCCGCCGCCGGCTGGGACGGGTTGGCCGCCGAATTAAACTCGGCGGCAGCCGATTACGGATCGGTGATCTCGGGGTTGACGACCGGCCCTTGGCGAGGCCCAGCGTCGGCCTCGATGGCGGCTGCGGTCGCCCCCTATGTGGCCTGGATGAACACCACCGCTGCTCAGGCCGAGCAGGTGGCCAACCAGGCCCGGGCCGCGGCGGCCGCCTACGAGACGGCGTTTGCGGCAACGGTGCCGCCGCCGGTGATCGCCGCCAATCGGGCCCTGCTGATGTCGTTGATCGCGACGAACATCTTGGGGCAGAACACTCCGGCGATCGCGGCCACCGAAGCCCACTACGGCGAAATGTGGGCCCAGGATGCCGCGGCGATGTATGGCTACGCCGGCTCGTCGGCGGCCGCGGCCGCGTTGACGCCGTTTGCCCCGGCCCCTCAGACCGCCAGCCCGACCGCACTGGCGGCGCAGGGAGGTGCGGTCGCGCAGGCCACTGGCACCTCCGCTGCGACGAACACCCAGGCGGCACTGTCGCAGGTGACTTCGACGCTACCCGCGGCGCTGCAGGGGCTTGCCTCGCCGCTGTCGTCCACATCGTCCACGTCGTCTCTGTCCTCTTTGAGCTCGCTGTTGAGCCCCCTGACTACCGGCATGTCGATGACCAGTTCGGTCGGGTGGATATCGAGTTCGCTGCTGTCGAACGCGAACCAGCTGAAAAACCTGATGCCGGCCGTCAGCGCCGCCAGCACGGCACACGCGTTGGCGCCGGGCCTGGCCGGGGGGCTCAGTACCGGAGTGGGTGCGTTGGGATCGGCGGGCCCAGGGGGTTTAGCGGGCCTGGGCGCCACGGGTGCCGGTGGGGTGGTTTCCGCGGGAATGGGCCGGGCAGCGCCGATCGGCGCGTTGTCTGTGCCACAGAGCTGGGGCGCGGCAGTCCCAGCCGTCAGCCCTGCCGCAACAACTTTCCCGGGTACCGCCCTCGGAACTGCTCCGGACGTCCTGGCAAGCAATCCAGGAGGAATGTTGGGCGGGTTGCCATTGGCCGGCGCGGCTACCCGCGGCATACCTGGCGGCGTACCTGATGCCCGCTTCCTCGAACGTCCGCCCATGGTGCCGAGCTGGTCGAGCCTGGGATAATCGAGGGCCACCACTCAGTTTCAGCGCGGTCGCGCAGTACCGCACACCATAGTCAGCCGCTGACGTGGTCGGGTTTCAATCAAGAATGCTGCCACCGCCGCGGATTCGTTATAATAGCGAACATTGTTGCAGCAGTTGCTGATTGGTGAATCGCTACAACAATGATTGCAGGCATTTAACACTTGGGATGCGTTCGTCGAGCGGAGATTAGGAACGCATGCTGAACGCCACCAGGCAAGCAAGTTAGCCCTGCCCACTTTTTGCGGGAACCCATGTGGGTGAACGGCCGAGCTCGACAAACCTGAAGGCCGTTTGCGAACGTACCCCGCCGGGGTATAGGTTTGTGTCCGTGGGAACGGTTCGCTGGTGAAGGACAGGTGCTATGCCGGGCGGTCTCACACGTGGTCGTCATGGAGTGGGCGGCGGTCCTGCGTGATCGTCGGGCCCGGCCTGCTGACCGCCGGACCACGGCATGGGTGCGTGAACCGTTTCGGGGAAAGTCTTTGCAGCAACTGCCGCATTCGGCTCGCTGAGTTCTGGACAGGAAGAAAATCCGTGATACATACTCTGGGCCACAATCACTTCGCCCGTCTGCCAGGCGGGCGCCAACTGCACTACATGACGGCCGGCGCCGGCGGGCCCACCGTGGTGTTCGAATCCGGTTTAGGCGCCTCACGATCCGAGTGGGGACTCGTGCAGCCAATTGTGGCACAACGATTCCGGACCGTGGTCTACGATCGGGCCAATCTGGGGCGCAGTGATGATGACCCCGAACCGCGCACGCTGGAACGCATCAGCGGTGACCTCAATCAACTGCTGTCAGCGCTGGATGCGGGCCCCTACATCCTGGCCGGACACAGTTACGGCGGAACGATCGCCCTGACAGCTGCCGCCGCGAATCCGTCCAACATCGCAGGGCTGGTGCTCATCGATCACGCCGACGAACACGTCAACATTTGCTGCGGGTCGCCGCTCAAACGCCTGCGGCAGATCGTGCTGGCCGGCCGATCGGTGATCGGCGTCCTGAGGAGCCTGCGCCTGATACCGCTGGCGGTCCGGCGGGCCATGCCGGGCATGCCTGCCGACGTGGTGCACGATCTGATCACCGAGGATCTCACTCCACGCGCCGCTCAGGCGGCCGACGAGGAAGAACAATTCTTCATCGAGGGCCTGCGTAATCTGCGGCGTCATCCGCCTGTTCTCGGCGACATCCCGGTCACCGTCATCTCGGGGATGAAGTCGACGATCTTCGACAGGCCCGTCCGTGAGGCGTTCGTGGCGGCGCACCGCCAGACTGCAGCGCGTCTAAATGCGCGTCACGTCCCAGCGGCGCGGTCGAATCATCAAGTGGTCCTTACCGAACCGCAACTGGTCGCTGACGAGATCGTCCGGATTGCCGACCACCGGCGCGAGGTGGCGCCCCACGACCAGCGCGGTAGAACGTAACGAGGGGCACCAGCTGGCGTACCTCTTAGAGCTGTGACACCACCGTTAACTATGGAAGAAGGGACTCGGGTGACTAAACCAGCGTGGAATGACCTGCAACTGAATCGACGGGCGTTCGTCGCCGCGTCGGTGGCCGGCGGGGTCGGTGTGGCGTTGGCCGCCTGCGGTCGGTCGACGGATTCTGCGCCCAGCCTTGAACAGGCCATCGCTGCTGCCGAGGCGGCCCGCCCGCACACCGGCCGCACGGTCAGCGCCACGCTCACTCCGCAACCGGCGACGGTCGACCTCGGCGGTCCGCTCGCACGAACCTCCGCCTACGGCGACGCCCTGCCCGGTCCGCTGCTTCGCGCCAATGTCGGCGACGAACTCGCCGTTACCGTCAAGAACCGGCTCAACGCCCCGACCTCGGTGCACTGGCACGGCATCGCGTTGCGCAACGACATGGATGGCGTGTTCCCGGCCACCCCGAACATCGCCGCCAACAGCGACTTCACCTACCGATTCACCTCCCCGCATCCCGGCACCTACTGGGCTCATCCCCACGTCGGCCTGCAAGCCGACTACGGGCTTTACTTGCCGGTGATCATCGACGACCCCGCCGAGCCGGGCGACTACGACGCCGAATGGGTCGTCGTCCTGGATGACTGGAGCGACGGGATCGGCAAGAGTCCCCAGCAGATCTACGACGAGCTGAAGACCATGCACATGCCGGCCGAGATGCCCGGCATGACTGCGATGCCCGGGATGACCGGCGTCGGTACCAGCAGCCTGCTCGGCGGAGACTCCGGCGACGTCGACTACCCCTACTATCTGGTCAACGGTCGCGTCCCCACCGCACCAACCACCTTCAACGCCAAACCAGGGCAGCGGATCCGCATCCGGTTCATCAACGTCGGTGCCGACACCGCCTTCCGCGTTGCTCTGGCCGGGCACGCCATGACCGTCACCCACACCGACGGTTTTCCGGTCGTACCCACCGACGTGGACGCCTTATTGCTCGGGATGGCCGAACGCTACGACGTCATCGTCACCGCCGGCGACGGGGTCTTTCCCTTGGTCGCCGTGCCCGAAGGCAAGAAGGCACAGCCAGGGCGGGCCCTGCTGTCCACCGGAGCCGGCGCCACACCCGACGCGAACTTCCAGCCGCCCGAACTCAACCGCCGGGTGGGCACCGTCGACATGTTCACCGCCACACCGGCGGCCAGCCTCGGATCAACGAAATCGGACGTCGACCTGGCTCTCGAGCTGACCGGTTCGATGAACAACTACGACTGGGGCATCAACGGTAAACGCTACCCCGATAGCCCGCCGCTTTCCATCAAGCAGGGCCAGCAGGCCACCCTGACCTTCACCAACCCCACGATGATGTACCACCCCATGCATCTGCACGGCCACACCTTCCAGGTGATCAAACCCGACGGCAGCCCGGGCGCACGCAAAGACACCGTCAACGTCCTGCCCAAGCAAAAAGTCAAGACTATGCTGGTCGCCGACAACCCGGGCATCTGGATGATCCACTGCCACAACGCGTACCACCAGGAGTCCGGCATGATGACCACCCTCAACTACACCGCCTACACCAGCTGACCGTCCCACGGACATCGCTGGCGGCCACACGAAACGCCTGAGTAGGTGTGCAGCACCAAGGCTTTCCGATTCTCACGAATTCCGTTCCGACGCAGAGGCTTTCCCGCTGAGCCGGGTTTCGGGTCAGCGAGACCTCCGCTCTTAGCCGTGGAGCCGCCCGCGAGGCTCGGCGCATCGGAGGATGGCTGGTGCCCATCGACCTCGCCGACATGCCTCGCCGCCTCACCGTGCGGGTGATACTCGAGGCGCTGCGCAGTAGCTTTGCGCTGCGCTGTGCGCGGTCGTCGGTGCGTCGGGCTTCGGCGGGCGCGGCCTCGATCCGCGCCGTACCGTGTGAGCGGGACGGGGCACTAGCCGGGGACTTCGACGACAGGTTGACCAGAGTTGACTGACAAACCCGGGCCCGCCGCCGAAGGCCGACAGATCGCCGGCTTGACGCTGCCAACATTGGGGGTGCTGGCCGCAGAGCCGCTCTATGTGCTGTTCGACACCGCCGTGGTCGGGCACCTCGGAGCGCTGCCGCTGGCGGGTCTGGCCATTGGCGGGCTGGTACTTAGCGAGTCACAGTTGACGTTCCTTTCGTACGGAACCACGGTGCGCGCAGCGCGGTTCTTCGGATCCGGCGCGCGTGCCGCGGCCGTCAGGGAAGGAATCCACGCGACGTGGCTGGCGCTGGCCATCGGCGCGGTGATCACTATCGGGGTGGAAGCTGCTGCCGTGCCGCTGTTGGCGGTGATCGCGTCCCGCGGTGACATCGCGGGGGCGGCGTTGCCCTGGTTACGGATCGCGATTTTGGGCACACCGGCGATTCTGGTCTCGCTGGCCGGGAACGGGTGGATGCGCGGCGTGCAGGACACCGCGCGCCCGCTGCGCTATGTCGCCGCCGGCTTCGGGCTATCGGCACTGCTATGCCCACTCCTCGTTTACGGCTGGCTGGGATTGCCCCATTGGGGTCTGCCCGGATCGGCGGTGGCCAACCTGGCCGGTCAGTGGCTGGCGGCGTTGCTGTTCGGCAAGGCGCTGCTAGCCGAGCGGATCTCACTAAGTATCGATCGTGCGGTGCTGCGGGCGCAGTTGACGCTGGGCCGTGACCTACTTGTCCGCGTTATCGCTTTCCAAGTTTGTTTCGTCTCGGCCGCCGCGGTGGCTGCTAGGTTCGGCGCAGCAGCGATCGCCGCGCATCAGGTTGTAGTGCAGTTGTGGAATCTCCTTGCGCTGCTTTTTGATTCGCTGGCCATCGCTGCACAGGCGCTGGTCGGTGCCGCGCTGGGCGCGGGCAATGCCGTGCACGCCAAGTCGGTGGCGTGGCGCATCACGGCGATCTCGCTGCTGGCGGCGACGGCGCTGGCGCTGCTGCTCGGTGCCGGGGCAGCGGTGGTGCCCGAGCTGTTCACTCACGACCAATCGGTGCTGACAGCGATCCATGTGCCGTGGTGGTTCCTGGCCGCACAACTTCCCATCGCCGGGATTGTCTGGGGTCTCGACGGGGTGCTGCTCGGCGCCGGGGACGCGAAGTTCCTGCGCAACGCAACCGTGATCAGCGCATTAATCGGGTTCTTGCCGCTGATCTGGTTGTCGCTCATTATTGGCTGGGGACTTGTGGGCATCTGGTGCGGCCTGACCACGTTCACGGTACTGCGACTGGTCTTCGTCGGCGCTCGCACCCTCTCCGGTCGCTGGCTGTCACCGGAACCGCGCGAGCGGTCGCCTCGGCGGTGTGAGCGTTAGCGTGGTTCCCGCCCTATCTCTCAAGCTGGTGAGAGGATTTTTCGCCTACGGTGCGAGGATCCTGGCCAGACTGCGGGGCGCGCAGCTGGTGGCGCGGCCGGCGCAACTCGACTTGTGCGCGTGTTCAGCTACAGCACGGCGAGACCCCGACGCTTCGCTGGTGCACCCACAGGCCGGTTATGTGCCGCTGTGGCCGCCGAACTGAATGTGCGGGTGCACCGCGCCGACCGCCCTCTACATCGCAACTCGCTTATTGGCCCGAAACGAAGCCGCGCTACCGCTGGAAGCGGCAGCTGATCGATTCCCATTGTGGTGAACCGCGTTATGTGTTGACGGCCTTCGGCGGACGGGCGGGGTCATATGCAGGCCCGGGTGTGGGCGCCGCGCAAGCCGCACGCGTGCGACGCCTGCGGTCATGCAGCACACTGGCGCCCGCAACAGCTGCGCACGCGACGGCCGCAGGGATCAGCGCATGGTCGCCGATGCGGCCGCCGATTATCACCCCAGCAGCAGCACCGCCGACGAACAGCACCACTGTCGTCGTCAGAACCGCGGCTTTCGCCTTGTCGACTCCGTGGCGGTAGGCGCGGCCTACGAGCAGCCCGAGGTCGGTGACGGTTCCAGTGAAGTGCGTGGTACGAATCGCCATCCCTGGAAAACTAGAAGTCGTTCCGTTCTGCAACCCGCAGGCGGCGGCGGCCAGCGGCGCCCTGACCAAAGGATGTTCGAAACCGGCGGCTGCCACCAACAGCGCTGCCTCAGCGAGCAGGACCGCAGCGTGGCGCGGGCCAGTATGGCTCCGCGCGGCAGCCAGCACCATACCGGCAACGATGGCGCCGGCCAGGAATCCGATCACGATCCCGGCGATCATTCGGCCCGAATACAGCAGCGGATTGGTGCTGTGCATGCCGATTTGCGTGGTCAACGCAGTGAGGTTGCCGACCGGGAACACCCAAACCAGCAAGGCCACCGAGTTGACATAACCAGCGACCGCAGCGAGTAGCCCACTGTAGCCCAGCACGAGCTTTCGCGGATTTCGAGGGTGTGGATTGATAATCTGCGGGATGGCCCGTTCCGTCCGGTGATGGTTGCGGGCGCAAGGATAACACGGCGTTTAGCAGCTCATCGTTATCCCGTTCCGCCCGCGGGCCAATGCGGGACTCCGCCATCGCTGACGGTAGGCACGCGAGCCATCATTTGCGAAGTTGCACTCATCAGGAAATCAGAATGAATGAGCTTCGGCCCGAACCGCCGGCGCCTGTCGCGGCAAGGGTGGGCTCCGATCAGGATGCGGGCACCCCTGCGAAGTTTACCGGCGTGAGGCCTTCCGGGGCGCGCGGGTGACACTCAGTAAGTCGGCACTACAATCCCAACCGTGGCGCGCTACGAACCGCCGCACTACAGCGGTGACGATGAGACCGTGCATCTCAACCCCGGGGAGGCTGGAGACAAAGCTCCGCACCCCCTGGTATCGCAGGCCCGTGGTGCTGTTGAGCGTCGGCATCGCGATTCTGCCCTTACTGATTATTTCGGGCATCGTCGCGCTGTTCACCGGCAACCAGGGCGGGCACGCCTGCCCTACGACGCCGGCGACCACCGCGACAACAGCGCCGACGGCCACCACTACGTCGGGCGGGTTTGACCTTCCCTCCTTGCCATCAAAGATCACGCTGCCGTCACTGCGGTCAATAATCACGCTGCCGTCGCTGCCGAAACCGGGCCGCGCGCCTTTCAGTCTCCTTCGGAAAGGTTCTGCTGCTGTCGGCCAACGGACTGCCGTAACTTCCTTTAGGTGCTGCGATGGCTGCATGAGGATATCGTCGACCACGGCCAACTGGCTTTATTGTTCTGTCTGGTCGCATTCATCCTGACGTTCTTTGTGACGCGCATCATCGTGCGTTACGTCCGCCGTCACGCTGACAGCGGCCTGCCGCTCCAGTGGTGGCAACCACGAAATATCCAGATCGGCGGGGTGCACATCCACCACGCCGGATACGGCGTGATCCTGGTGATGGCATCCGGGGTAATGATGGTCAGCTGAGCCATCAAGGGCAGACGCCCGAATTCATCGCGGTAGCAACCGTTTTCGGTATCGGGGCTAGTTCTCGATGAATCCGCGTTAATCCTGCACTTGTCCGACGTGTACTGGGCGGAGGGCGGTCGGTCGTCAGTCGATGCGGTTTTCGCCTCGGTCGCGGTAGCGGGACTGCTGTTGCTGGGCTTTCACCCGCTGACGTTCGTCCTAGCTTGGTGGCGCGACTACCACTCGCTGGTGGTGCGGACTACCGTAATCGGTGGGGCGGCGGTAACGCTGGCGTTGGCCGTGGTGGTGTTGCTCAAAGGCAAGGTGTGGAGCGGCCTGCTCGGCATGTTCTTCATACCGCTGTTAGTGATGTGCGCGATCAGGTTGTCGCGCCCGCACGCCCCCTGGTCCCGCTGGCGGTACAGCAACCAACCGGAGAAGATGCGCCGTGCCCTGCAGCGGGAACGCAAGCTGCGACGGCCGGTCGTGCGAGCCAAGCTGTGGCTGCAAGACGCGATCGCCGGTAACCCGCGCCTTCCCGGCGCACGGTCGACGCCCAGTTGAACCGCCAGGTGCACGCCGCGTCGCCGCCTGAAGGCGCTCCGCGCCCCTGCCGGCCCGCCACGCCAGCTTGACCTGATTGCCCGGCGCCTCCGCTCCGTCCCAACATCAACCACTGACTGGTGCCGCCGAGGCCGACGCTCAGCGCGGGCATCGCCGTTGCGACCGGCGCTGCCCGCGCTGAGTTGGTCGGCCGTTACCTACGGCCGTGCGGGCCGAGGTTGATACCACCGCGGCTGTCGGCGCCGCCACTGACACTGTGCGGGCCGAAGTTGACACCACCGCGGGTGTCGGTGCCGGCGCCTCCACTGACGCCGTGCGGACCGAGATTGGCCCTGCCGCCGGTGTCGCTGCCAACGCCGCCGCCGATCGGACCGAGGCTGATACCGCCGCCCATGTCGTTGTCGCCGTTGACGCCGATGCCGCTGTCGTTCGGAACAGCGCTAGCGACGCCGGCGCCTATACCAAAAGTGCCGAACGCCAGTGCCGTGGCCGCGGCAATTGTCCATCTGCGAAGGTTTCGCTGTGTCTTCATCGGATTCCTCTCTAGAACAAGGCTCACCTTAACCGAAAGCGTTGACACATCCCGACTTTGGATCTATACCCCTAGGGGGTTAGGGTGTATCAGCCCTCAACAATACGTGGCTTGTCGAGTCTTCGCAACCATTAACCGTCTCGATGCCAAGCTGCGTAAGGTAATCGTCTCGAAGTGTATGGCCGGGAGGTGTGGTGACAGAACTGGCGTTGCACGGGGGTTCGCCGGTGTGGTCGGGCGGGTGGCCGGAATGGCCGCAACAGGACCAGACCACAATCGAACAGGTCACCGCGGCATTGACCAGCGGACGCTGGACGCTGACCGGCGGCTGGACCGGGGTCGAGCCCTACGAGCGCCGGTTCGCCCAGCGGTTCGCCGAGTTCCTCGGGGTGCCGTACTGCGTGAGCACCGACCACGGTTCCAGCAGCCTTGCCATCGCATTGGAGGCGGTCGGTGTGGGCGCCGGCGACGAGGTGGTGATACCCGTGTTCACCTGGGTGGCCACCGCCACCGCGGTGCTGAACGTCAACGCGGTGCCGGTCTTCGCCGACGCCGATCCGGACACCGGCTGCGTGAGCCCGGCGGCGATGGCGGCGGCGATCACCGAGCGCACCAAGGCGCTGATCGTGGTGCACCTGCATTCCCGGATGGCCGACATGGACGCCGTCGGGGCGCTCGCCGAGCGGCACGGCCTGGCCGTGGTCGAGGACTGCGCGCAAGCCCACGCCGCCCGGTGGAACGGTCGCGCGGCGGGTTCATTGGGCACCGTCGGCGCCTTCAGCATGCAGCAGGGCAAGGTGCTGACCTGTGGGGAAGGCGGCGCCGTGTGCACGTCGGACGCACGGCTTTATGATCGGTTGCAGCAGCTGCGGGCAGACTCGCGTCGCTACCCGCAGGTCGACCCGGCTATCGGCTACCCGTATCTCACCGAGGCATGCGATGTGATGGGCACCAACCACTGCCTGCCCGAGCTATCGGCGGCGCTGTTGCTCGACCAACTGGAGCGGCTGCCGGCGCAGCTGCACCAGCGCGCCCAATCCGGTGAGCTGCTCGACGCCGAACTCGCCCGGGTGCCGGGCTTGCGGTCGCTGGCGCGGCCGGCGCAACTCGACCTACCGAGTGTGTTCGCCTACGGCGTGCGGCGAGATCCCGACGCTTTCGCCGGTGCGCCCACCGACCGGGTGTGCGCCGCCGTGGCCGCCGAACTCGGTGTGCGGGTGCACCGCGCTGACCGTCCCTTACATCACAACCCCTTGTATTGCCCCGAGACCAAGCCGCGTTACCGCTGGCTGCATGAGCGGCTGCGGCCCCCGGCCGGCACCAGCTTTCCGCACGCCGAACAGCTTTACGACACCCTGATGCTGCTGCCGCACCGGGTGCTGTTGAGCACCCCGGCGGGACCGGAGGCCGTCGTGGCCGCGTTCGACAAGGTTGCCCGGCACGCAGCCACGCTGTGACGCTTCAGCCCATTAGCAGGCTGGCCGCCGTCCAGTGGGCCAGGGCCAGGGTGGTCAGCGACGGGTTGGCCGCACCCGAGCGCGGAAACGTCGCGGGCCCGACAACGTACCCGCCGGCTGCGGCCGTGAGTTCACCGGCTTCGCCGACGTCGGCCCCGCCCAGCGGCAGCGTGCCGGATTCGTGCTCGACCGTGCCCAACGGCCAGCAATACCCGACCGGAGCCCCCCGCGGTTCACTCATCACCTGAGCCAATGCCCGATCGAAGGCGAACGGTGCGCCCATGAAGTCCGGAAAGCCCAAGCGAGTCCCCGCCGATCCGCGCAGGCGTGCCCACAGCTCGCTCAGCTCACGTCGCTGCGCGGCCACCAGCTCGCGGTCGGATTCCGTCAGGCCCGGCGTCACCAGGCCGCGCCAGGGGACCCGTTCGGTGTCGGGAAACGAGACAACATTGTGTTTCGAACGCAGCTGCTCGCCCATCGCCCACACGTCGAGGAGCACCTCGTCGGGGCGTTCGGGCACCGCCCGGGTGCGGGCGAACACGTTGAACCGGCTCCCGGCGACGGGCATGTACTCGAACGCCTGCACCGGCTGCGGCCAGCCCAGTGCAGCGGCCGGCAACCGAACCACAAAGCCCTGCACCAGGTGGTCGTTGAGGCCGGTGAAGGCCGGCGGCCGGCCAGTCCCCGACAGTTGCGCCACCAGCCTGGTGTTGTCCAAAGTTCCCGCAGCAAGCACCACAGTGCGAGTGGCGATGGTCTCGGTGTCACCCGTGCGGGTATCCCGCACCCGAACCCCGGCAACCCGGCCCGCCCGGCTCACCACGCTCAGCACCTGGCACCCCGTACGCATTCGGGGCCGCCCCGCCCGCTCGCCGCGCGCCATCCAGCCACCGCACCGGTCCAGCGGCGTGTAGGCGCGCCAGCCCCCATTGCCGTCGGGCCGCACGGCCTGCGGCACCGCCCGACCGGACGGCAGCACCCCGCCCTGGTCAGCACCCTCGCGAATCAGCGCGCCCCCCGCCCAGTCCGCCAGCTCATGCTCGACCCGTTCGTAGAGACCCCCGGCACCCGCCGGCTCGCCGCACAGCGCCGAGCGGGGCGGTTCCGGCCAGGCCGGGTCGGCCAGCGCCCACTCCTCCAGTCTCAGGACCACCCCGTGCCAGTGCAGCGATCGCCCGCCAACCACTGGCTTGCGGCGCGTGTATACATAGTGCGGCGGCACCATACTGCGCCATCCGAGCGGGGCCGCAGCCGCCGTGCCGGCCGTTTCCGCGACCAGAACGTCGTCAACCCCTGCCGCTACGATCGCGCTCGCGCATTCCAGGCCGCTAAGCCCGGCTCCCACCACGACCACATCGACGGTGTCATCCATTCCCCGTTCCTCCGTCTCGGCGGCGGGTTTGGCGATTTCGGTTTAAACGTATACCCCGGCCGGGTATCTTGTCATATCTGAGGTAGGAGAGCGGTTCGGCGTCGTGATTTCGGGCAGCACGCATGATCCTTTAGTCGTCAACTGCAGGACGGCCAGGGTTGGCGGGGGAGGATACGCGGTGACGAGAAGTTCCCGCGGCGGGTCGCCAGACCCACCAGTGGTACGCGGCGGGTGGGCGGCCGAGGTCGCTGCGTGGGTGTACCCCCACGAGCCGACGGTCGGCGCCGGTGGGCGGCTGGTGCTGCATGTCTCGACCACCGAATCTCACTACCGGGCGGCGTTCTTCCGGGTCGGATTGCAGACCGTCCACCTGGGCACCAGTTCACCGCGCCGCGGGTACGACGTGCCGCCGGGACTACCGGACCAGGATTGGGGCTGGCCGCCGGAGGAATTCGACATCCCCGACAGCTGGCCGGACGGCGTGTACCTGGCGGTGATCACCGCCGCCGATGCCGCGCAGGGCCCACCCAGCCCGGATGAAGCACCCGCGATCGACGCGCGGTCGGGTCAGGCACTGTTCGTGATCCGCCGCACCGCCGGCGATACGCCACTGATTCTGTACAAGCTGTCCTGGGCCACCTACCACGCCTACAACGCGTCGGGCGGCGGCAGCATGTACCACACCGCGTCATTCGTCCCCGCGGTGACGACCACGAAGCTGACCACCCGGCGCCCCGGCGGCGGCACCGGTGGTCAGCCGTCGTTTCCCGAGGCGGTCGACGTCTACGACCCGAGCACTCCGCGCGAAGGATTCGCGCACTGGGATCTGCCGATGATCCGGTGGCTGGAACGCGAGGGCGTCGCGGTGGATTTCTGCACCGACCTCGACCTGCACCGCGACCCCGCTCTGCTGGCCGGTTACCGGCTTTTGCTCAGCGTCGGCCACGACGAGTACTGGAGCGCGCCGATGCGTCAGGCCGTGCAGGAGTTCGTCGCGAAGGGTGGCAACGTCGCCTTCTTCAGCGGCAACACCAGCTGGTGGCGTATCGATCTGGCCGACAACGGCGATATGACCTGTGTGCACCCGCCGGTCAGCCATCCACAGGGCGGGCAATGGTGGCGCCGTGCGCCGGAGAACGCCATGACCGGCGTCAGCTACCGCCAGGGCGGCGGCTGGTGGGACGGCCCCCGCGACCCGGTCGGCTACACCGTCCAGCACGCCGGGCACTGGGTGTACGAGGGCTTGGGTCTGCGCACCGGGGACACGTTCGGCGCCGAGCAGCGGTTGGTCGGCTACGAGTGCGATGGGGCGCTACTCGACCGGGGGCCAGACGGGCAGCTGCGGGCCGCCGGAACCGACGGAACACCGGCGCACCTGGCGGTACTGGGCGTCGCGCATCTGGGCGAGGGCTGGCAGGACCGCCCGGCGAGGGCGGATGCCAATGCCGTGCTGGGCGCTTACAGCGCTACCGGGACGGTGTTCACCTGTGGGACCACCGACTGGCCCAGGGTCCTCGAGCAAGGCAATGACGTGGTCGCCGGGGTGACGCGTAACGTGCTGCGCCGACTGGCCTGCCGCGGGATCCGGGTGCTTGGGCCTTTCCCCGCCCGGCATGGACACTGGCTGGCCGTGGCCGGGCAGCCCGCCGGCTTCTACGTCGCATTCGACCGGCCGGTCGACGACCGCACCCGGTTCAGGTGGACGTTATCGGTGGGCAATCGGCCCGCCGAGCCGATCAACGGCGGATTGCGTTGCGACACAACGATCCCGGACGAGCCTGGGCTGCTCACCGTCACCGTGCACATCGAAGACGACGAGGAACAGGTATTCGGCTGGACAAGCATCCCCGTGCTGTCCCGGCAGCAGGCCGCGCAGGTCGACGTGCTGTGTGGGCTGCGCGACCTGGTGCTCGCCGCGGTGCCCGCCCTGGTCCCGACCACTGAAGTGGGGATCGGTAACCGCCCATTCGGTGACCCGCGCTGGGACCCGATTCGTGATGGGCTTCGCAAGCCGATGACTGTCGATACTTTCCGGGAGGTGCTGATCGGGGCGGATCAGTTGGCTCGTATCGCCGCGGCGTTCTTGGGTGAGGGGAAGGAGGATTCCTGATGACAGTGCGACGGGAGCGCTTGGAGGCCGGGGGTGGGCTCGACCGCGTGCGGTTGGTGGATCACGTCGTTGAGCAGTTGGCGGGTCAACTGCCGGCGGGTCCGGCGGTGCCGGTGCTGATTCCCACGGTGGGGTTCGGTGGACAGAACCGGGCGGTGCTCGGCAACACCATCGCCGAGTTGGCCCGGCAACGGTGTTCGGTGCCGATCTCGGTGGTGTTGTTGGTCAACCGGCCGGCGAGCAGGCCCGCGGATGACACGCTGGCGCGAGCCCGCGCGGCAATCGCGCGGGCGGGTTCGGCGGCGGTGCGCTTCGGGGTCGCCGAGGTGGTGTTGTCGACCCGGATGGGGGTTGGCGAACTTCGACAGCTCCTGCTGGACGCGGTGGTCCAGGTGCAGCGGCTGGATCCGGCGCGTACCGGCTTCGTCGCCGCCGACGACGATCTGGTGGCGATCCCGGCGGGGCTGCTCGAGCAGCTGCACCAGGCGGTCACCGGACCAGCGCGGGCCGACCTCGCGGCCGGCCCCGTACTGTTCGACAGCCCCGAGGCGCCCGCTCCGGCCATACCGGTGTTCTTCGCTGCCGACGCGCTGCGCGCACTGCTTGCCGCCAAGTTCGTTCGCCGCCAGACGACCACCCCCGCAGACCCCGAGCAGGCCGAGCAGTTTCGGCACTACGCGGAGTCGATCGCGCTCAGCAGCAACCTCATCGTGCGCGCCTCGGCGCTTGGCGAGGCCGGCGGGTTCGTGCCCTATAACGAGATCACCGGGCTGCTGCGCGGGGTGCACAATCTGCCTTACGCGCGGCTCGTCGGCAGTTGGGATTTTCGGCCCGACGACGATGACGTCCTGACCGATCTGTATGGCAGCGCGATGCGGATCAGCGCGCGACGAGCCTTAGCCGCCTACCTATCCGCAGGTGTCCCTTCTGTCGCGCAATGGCGGGTGTGTCGCTTCCGGTCCTCGCGGGTCGACCCGGTGCGGGTGACCGACCCGGCGATACTCGGCGGCGCCGGGTCGATCTCGCGGCTAAGACCGCATGAGATCAGGACGTTGTCCGAAGAGCTGAACGGGGCGCTGTCCATTACGCTGCGTTGCTTCCCGCAGGACGGTGACGTGGTCACCGAGTGCCTGGCAGCACTCGGCCTGCCGCCCGGATCGGTGTCGATGAGGTTGGGCAGCAACGCCACCGATACGACCATTCACATCAAGCACGTTTGGGGTTTGCTCCAACGGCTACGGGCGGTGCAAGAACTATCCCCCCAGACTGACCGTCGCAGTGTGATCAGCTGAACCGCCGTTTCCGCACCGCAGGTTTCAGCCAAGGGATTCGATCAGGTCACGGCATGCGCGCTCGCAACGACGGCATACTTCCGCGCAAACACGGCAGTGATCATGGGCTTGGTGACGCTCGCACTCCTCTGCGCAAGCCTTACAGGTGTCAGCGCAGGCTTGCAACACGGCCCTGGTCACGTTGGCGTCATAGCCGGTGTGCCGGGACAGGACACGACCGGTGGCCTCGCAGACGTCTGAGCAGTCGAGGTTTGTGCGGATACATTTTGTCAACTGGTCGACCGATTCCTCACTGAGGCAGGCGTCGGCACATGCCGTACAAGCCTGCGCGCATTCGACGCAGGCGTCGATACATGTGGTCAGCTTGGCTCGGTCAACGTCACCGAGATCTTGCGGGTAGGTCTTCAGCATGCTGCTGGCGGTGCTCATAAGTGCTCCTTCAGGCGTGGGCGATCGTTCCTCCGTACCGGTACCCCTTAGGCAGGCGTCCAAACCGTATGCAGTGTCGCTGTTTTCGTACCACGGACACCCGTCGCCTTGGGTTACGGGTGCGGCTTGAATCTGCGCAGCCGCAAGCTGTTGCTGACCACGAACACCGACGAGAAGGCCATAGCGGCACCGGCCAGCATCGGGTTCAGCAGCCCGGCGGCGGCCAGCGGCAGCGCGGCAATGTTGTAGGCGAAGGCCCAAAACAGGTTGCCTTTGATGGTGGCCAGCGTCTTGCGTGAGAGTTGGATAGCCTCGGGCACCGCGCGCAGGTCACCGCGTACCAGCGTAAGGTCGCTGGCCTCGATTGCGACATCGGTGCCGGTGCCCATCGCCAGCCCGAGATCGGCCTGCGCCAGGGCGGCGGCGTCGTTGACGCCGTCGCCGACCATGGCCACCATCTTGCCCGCGGTCTGGAGCCGCTTGACGGTTTCCACCTTGTCTTTCGGCAGAACTTCGGCGATGACCTGCTCGATGCCGACCTGGCCGGCGATGGTGTGGGCCGCGGCTTCGTTGTCACCGGTGAGCATGATCGGCGTTAAGCCCAGCGCTCGCAGCCGCGCGACGGCATCGGCTGAGGTCGGCTTGACCGCATCCGCCACGACCAGCACCCCGCGGGGCTCGCCGTCCCAGCTGACTGCGACCGCTGTCTTGCCCTCCGATTCCGCCCGGCGCATCGGCTCTGTGAGATCCTCCGGCAGCTGCTGCGACCAGTCGGCCACTAGTTGGCGGCGGCCCACCACGACCGCGTGGCCCTCGACCATGCCCTGCACGCCGCGCCCCACCAGGTTGGTGAAACCCTCGACCGCCGGCAGATCGCCGACTTTGTCGCGGGCTCCCTTGGCGATCGCCTTGGCGATCGGGTGTTCGGACGAGTCCTCGAGCGCGCCCGCCAACCGCAACACCTCGGCGGGCTGTTCACCGTCGGCGGTGATCACGTCGAGCAGTGTCATTACACCGGTGGTGACGGTGCCGGTCTTGTCGAGCACGATCGTGTCGATGCGCCGGGTCGACTCCAGCACCTCGGGCCCTTTGATGAGGATCCCAAGCTGTGCGCCGCGGCCGGTGCCGACCATCAACGCGGTCGGTGTCGCCAAACCGAGGGCGCATGGGCAGGCGATGATGAGCACCGCCACTGCGGCGGTGAGCGCCGCCGAGATCGATCCGCCGAAGGCGATCCAGAACCCGAGCGTCGCCACCGACAGGGTGATCACGATCGGCACAAAGATTCCGGAGATCTTGTCGGCCAACCGCTGCGCGGACGCCTTGCCGGATTGCGCCTCCTCGACCAGCTTGGCCATTTGCGCCAATTGGGTATCCGAACCGACCCGATTAGCACGCACCACGATCCGCCCACCCACGTTGACCGTGGCACCAACCACTTGGTCACCCAGGCCAACCTCGACCGGCACTGATTCCCCGGTGAGCATGGAGGCGTCCGCCGCTGAGGAGCCCTCGATCACCACGCCGTCGGTGGCGATCTTCTCCCCCGGCCGCACCACGAACTCGTCGCCGACGGCGAGCTGCTCGATCGAGATCCGTTGCTCTGCACCGTTTCTGCGCACCGCGACATCCCTGGCGCCCAGCTCCAACAGCGCGCGCAGCGCAGCACCGGCACGCCGTTTGGCGCGGGTCTCAAAGTACCGGCCGGCAAGAACGAACGTGGTGACACCGGCGGCAGCCTCCAGATAGATGTTGTCGGTGCCGTCGGTGCGCGAGATGGTCAGCTCGAACGCGTGCCGCATGCCGACCATACCGGCGGAGCCCCAGAACAGGGCATAGACCGACCAGCCCAGAGCGGCGATCGTGCCCATCGAAATGAGCGTGTCCATGGTGGCGGTGCGATGCCGCAAGTTGGCCCACGCGGCCCTGTGGAACGGCAGCCCACCCCATACCACCACCGGCGCGGCCAGCGTGAGCGACAGCCACTGCCAGTTGGTGAACTGCAGCGGCGGCACCATGGCCATCGCGATCACCGGCACTGTGAGTGCCAGTGAGACCAACAGCCGCTGTCGCAGCAGCGCGGCCGAATCCGACTCGGCCAGTATCGCCGCGTCGCTATCAGCGACCGGCCGGCTCGGCTGGGGCAACTGCGCGGTGTATCCGGCCTGCTCAACCGTCGCTACCAGCTGATCCGGTGAAAAGCCACCGACATATTCGACGCTGGCCTTCTCGGTGGCGAAGTTGACCGAGGCGCTGACTCCGTCGAGCTTGTTGAGCTTCTTTTCGATTCGGGCCGCACACGAAGCACACGTCATTCCGCCGATCTGCAGCTCGATCTGCTGAGCAGCTTCGGCGACGGGGTCCATCTGCCGTACTCCTCTCACTAACAGCCGCGTGATACAGGGCTCCTAGCTGGCGAGTTGGTAGCCAGCCTCTTCGACCGCGCCCTCGATCGCATCGGTGTCGATTGGGCGGTCACTGTCAATGCTCACCGTGCCGCTGGCCAGGTCCACGCTCACCGCGTTGACACCGGCGATATGGCCGACCTCCTCGCGCACCGAGGATGCGCAGTGACCGCACGTCATCCCGGCAACTGTGAATGTCATCGTGCTCATGTCGTTCTCCGATCGATAGGCAACCTGGCTGACAAAGCCAGTTCTACTGTACCCCAGTGGGGTATGCAAGCCGGACTTGGTGAGCCGCGCCTCGTTCGACGCGTTGTGCCGCACCGGATGGTGGACGTCTCAGGCGGTAGGTCGCAGGCGCCGTCTCGCGGGCATAATCGCAACCGAGCGCTGCGCTGGCCGCCAGAGAAGCACACGACACGAAGTGTCGATCAAACCCGGTGATGGTTCCGTATGCCCGGCCACAGTCCAGTCGACCGGGGGAACAGGCGGTCGTCGCCGAGCGGTGAATCCTCAATGACGATGTTTCGCAATTCAGTTCACATGGCCGATATCGAACCGCGGATCATCGGGTACAGCAGTACATATAGTCCGCCCTCACGGTCCGAACCGAACCGGCGTTTCGTCGTGGGAGACAGTCGGATACCATTCCGTGACGGCCTACAGGTAGCGGCGGGCAGTGCTGGACGGCCCGGCTATAGTTCGAGGCGGTAGCCGAGGCTTTGCTCACGGCCGCGGCTGAGGTGCCGATCGAGCGAGCGCTGCCACTCGATTCGACGGTCGAGGTTTCATCGTGCCGCTGCTGGTAGGTGGTGCGGCGGCGTTGGGCGGCGTTGGAGCGCCGGGCCAGTAGGCTCCGCTCGCGCTCAGGAGCTGCTCGCGGTCGTCGGTTTGGGCGGCGATATCGTGCGCGGTGCGAGCTCGCTCGTCGTGGTTAGCGACGATGAAGCGCACCACTTGGGCGGCGCCGCGGCAGCCACATGCACACCCGGCTGTTCGTCGGCGTGATGTTCGCGTTTGGTTTCGCCGGCGCGCCGTTCGTAGAGGTGCGCGCAATTTCAATCGCGGCCGCGGGTCAACGCGACGTAGAGCAGGTTGCGGCTGGTGGGCTCCGAGCACGGTGGGTGGTTCGGCGCGCAGTCATACAAGGACAACGGCAGCAGTCCGGGGCGCCACCACCTTCGACAGGATCGCCTACGAGTTCTTCGCCTGGACCCGCTGTAGCGAGCTACCGGCCCCGGATCCTGCCGATTTCTTAATGTTCCGCTGTTGGACAATGCCTATACCGTTTCGTAACCTGTCTGAGACCTAAAGCAAATTCGACGTTTTGTCGACGGGTTTGAAGGATACGAAATTTTGGGGTCGGGGCATGACGGTAGACGCTGGGCTGGGCGCACTCACAAGCGATTTGCCGTCGCCGCGATAGCGGGCTTTATCACCATTTTCTCCGGCGCGGTTACCGGCAATGTGCTGGCCGATCCGGCCGATGACGCCATGGCAAAGCTCAATGAGCTATCTCGTCAGGCCGAACAGACGACTGAGGCGATGCACAGCGCCCAGCTCGATCTCAACGACAAACTGGTTGCGCAGCGGGCCGCGGACAAGCGGCACGCGGATGATCAAGCCGCCGCGCAAGCCACCAAAGCTCGGTTGGCAACCTTCCAGGCCGGTGTCAACAAGTTTGCTGCCGCGATGTACATGGGCGGTCGAACTGACGGCATGGACGCGATCCTGACCGCCGAGTCGCCCCAGCAGTTGATCGGCAAGCTGGCGGTGCAGCGGGTGATCGCCACCGAGATGTCTGCGCAGATGGCCAGTTACCGGACAGCCGGGGATCAGGCCGCCAAAGCCGAGCAGGCGTCGGCGAAATCGGCGGCGGACGCCAAGACCGCCGCCGAGCAGGCCGCCGCTGTGCGGGCGAGTCTGCAGTCCAAGCAGAGTCAGCTGCAGGTGCAGATCGCCGTCGTCAAGTCGCAGTACCTCTCTTTGTCGCCGGGGCAGCGCACCGCGCTGGCCGAACCAGGGCCGGCCCCGCAGCCGGCCGCGCTGGTAGCGGCGCCCGCACCTGAAGCGTTGCCGCCCAATGGTGGTGGGCCCGGCGTAGACGCGCCTGAGGCGTTTCCCGGCGGCGCGCCGGGTAGCGGCCAGGGAGCGACGGCCGTGCAGGCCGCGTTGACCCAGGTCGGTGCGCCGTATTCGTGGGGTGGCGCCGCGCCCGGGGGCTTTGATTGCTCTGGCTTGGTGATGTGGGCGTTCCAGCAGGCCGGCATCGCGCTGCCGCACTCCAGCCAGGCGTTGGCCCACGGCGGGCAGCCTGTTGCGCTGTCGGACCTGCAACCCGGTGACGTGCTCACCTTTTACTCTGACGCGTCACACGCCGGCATCTACGTCGGTGACGGTCTGATGGTCCATTCCTCCACCTACGGTCAGCCGGTCAAAGTAGTGTCGATGGCCTCGTCCGGCCCGATTCACAACGCCCGCCGGTACTAACTTTGGTCGGCGACGCCAGTGGCTGGCGGCGCTCTTGCCGTGCGCCTCCGCCACCGCACTCATGCTCGCCTTAGCCGTAGTGATGGGGTGGTGGCGCTTTAGGTCAGCCGAATCCACGACGGCGCCGGCGCTAGCCATGAGCCATCCGCATCGGATCCCGCCGTCGGTCGTATACCAAGCGTCGTCAACTCAGCCGCCTGTTGCTCGTACGAGCGGGATTGCAGCTGCTTTGGCAAGACAGTCAACTGAACAAAACTCGAGCACAACAGCGGTCCGACATGCGCAACTTCATTGTGTCCGACAAATGCCTCAAGCGAGCGAATCGTCGATTCACCGAACACGGGCGGCGGGTACACGTCCTCCACCGTCACTTGATAATGAAAATCACGTTCAGTAAGCTCTGCAGGTTGATGGAACCCGTCGACGCAGGAGTGTCTGTCATGGTGTCGTGCGCCCGTGATGTTGCGTCGTCGTATCTGGTTGTCGGCGGCTGACGATGACCGCGCCGGTGTGGATGGCCTCGCCACCGGAGGTGCATTCGGCGTTGCTGAGTGCCGGTCCGGGACCTGGACCGTTGTTGGCGGCGGCTGGGGTGTGGTCGTCGCTGAGTTCCGAATACGCTTCAGTAGCAGAGGAACTCAGCGCGTTGTTGGCGGCGGTTCAGGCTGGCGTGTGGGAGGGGCAGAGCGCAGAGTCGTATGTCGCCGCCAATGTGCCCTATGTGGCGTGGTTGATGCACGCCAGCGCAGACAGCGCGGCAGCGGCCGTCCAGCATGAGGCGGTGGCCGCCGGTTACACCGCCGCACTGGCAACGATTCCGACGCTGCCCGAGCTAGCCGCCAACCATGCTATTCACGCGACCTTGGTGGCTACGAATTTTTTTGGGATCAATACGATTCCGATTGCGCTCAACGAGGCCGATTACGTCCGGATGTGGATCCAGGCCGCCACCACGATGAGCACCTATCAGGCAGTCTCCAGCATGGCGGTGGCCTCGAGGCCGCAAACCGCAGCGGCACCGCAGATCCAGAAATCCGACAACAACGGCGACAGCAGCGGCTGCGGCACCAGAATAGATCCATGGACCGGAGAAACCGAGAACGTCCTTTGCCCCTCCGACCCAGGCTTCTATAAAGAGTGGGGCTCCGAACTTGCCGAGCAATTTCAAACGCTTGCGAACGCCCTGCTGACAGATCCGTCGCAGGTGTCGAGCATCCTTGCCCTGATGGAAGCCGATTTCATGTTCCATCTTCAGCTGGTGGCGTCCAGTGTGGCGCAATCATCCCCGCAGTTGCTATCTGTCGGCCTCGGTCTGGCGATCGCTGGCTTGGGAGCCATCACCGGCGTGGGAGCGGCGATCGGCTTGTCTGGGCTGGCCGGCCTGACCGTGGCGCCGGTGCCCTCAGGTGCCGAAACGATCCCGGTCGAGGCTTCGCCCAGGGTGGGCGTCGGGCTTGCACCGGCTGCATCGTCTGCCGTAAGCCCTGGCTCGGTTTCTGCCGCCACTCCGGCGCCCGCGGCAACCAGCGCCGCGGGCGCACCGCCGACGCCGCCCACACCGCCGGCCGCCAGCGTCACAGGCTTGTCCTTCCCTTACCTGGTGGGTGGGCCCCGCATTGGCCTCAGCTCGGGAATGAGCAGCAGCGCCAGCTCGAGCGCCAAACGCAAAGCGCCGGACCCCGATACCACCGCAGCGGCGGCAGCAGTGGCCGCCCGAGAAAAGAGGCGGGCACGGCGGCGCCGAAGGGCGGCGCTGCACGGGGGCGCCGACGAATTCATGGATATGAATGTCGAAGTCGACCCCGAGTGGGGCGCGCCCCCGGCTGAAGAGCCCGTCGCCTCGACGGCGGCCTCGGATACCGGTGCGGGGCCGTTGGGTTTTGCCGGGACCGTGCGCAAAGGCAATGCCACTCAGGTCGCGGGCTTGACCACGGTGGCGGGCGATGAGTTTGGTGGCGGTCC
This sequence comes from Mycobacterium sp. NGS51, assembly GCF_059812525.1. Lineage (NCBI taxonomy): Bacteria > Bacillati > Actinomycetota > Actinomycetes > Mycobacteriales > Mycobacteriaceae > Mycobacterium > Mycobacterium sp. NGS51. The sequence continues at coordinate 141,261 of NZ_JCALCV010000009.1, read as the reverse complement.
GACGGTGCCGATGGTGCCAGGCAGCTGGGAGCTTGATCGGTTTGCCGACAGCGACGGCGAGAGCTGACGCGCAACCTCGTTCATGCAGCAAGATCTCGCGCCAGCGCCGGGTCATCACGCTGTTGCTGAACCACTGGCGGGCCAACTCATGCACGATCAGCCGCTCGGAGCCGCGCTGGCCGTCGCAGCGATTCGCCCCGCAGCGTGAATACCCAGCGCTTCAACGTATCTCAAGGTCGTCGTCGGTGGCCGCCGCGGTGTAGCCCTGACGTATTCAACGCTGCGATCCTCCGGTTCGTGGCCAGCTTGCCCACCGACTGACGATTACTGTCGCAACAGAGTAGCCATGTCAGGTAGCCTTTTACTCTCCGTGTCTCGTAATCTATACCATGGCGGGGTACGGTACGACCGACGAGTAGCATGTATCAACCGGAGTGGAAATGACCTCAGTGGCGTTCAGAACCGTCAAACATCCTGCGGTGCGCGCTATTGCACATTGTGCGTTGATGTGCGCCCTCGGCGCGACCCAACGCCACGATCGGCGCTCGGGAGGATGCGGCCGGGAATCGCGCGGTCGAGCTGCGCGACGGTTGGGAACTCTGAGGTAGCGATGACGCAGATAGTTGGCGAGAGCGGACCAACCGATCGCGACGGGTTGCCGACGCCCCGGTATCGCTGGAACCTCACCAGCGACGAGTGGTCGTTCGGGAGCCGGCACCACTAGGCGTTGACATCGTCTTGACTGCCGACCACTGAACGGAAGTAGGAGTCGCGATGTATGCAGGCGTGGCGTGGATGCTGGTGGGCACCGTGGCTGCGGTCGTGAGCGTTTATGGCTTGCACCGGATTTCGGCCGTGAGCCAGAGTGCGCTGACTATACTGCCGTTCGAGTCTGGGTGGCCACCGGAGCAGCACGCATTGTCGCGCTATCACGTGCGGTGGTATCTGGCGACTCTCGTCTTTCTCGCCTTTGACGTCGAGATGCTGTTCATGTACCCGTGGGCGCTGGTGGTCGCGAAAATGGGTGCCACCGCGATCACCGAAATGTTCCTGTTTTTGGCGGCGCTGCTCGTGGCCGTGGTATGGGCATGGCGCGAGGGCGCACTGCGATGGGTGTGACGCGGCTGTTGGCACGATGCGGAGCGCGGCGCGCACACGTTCTCACCGTGGAGACGCCCGGGTACTGGGTGGTGCGCGCAGAGGCCGACCGCGGACTTCGTGCCCGCGGGTGGTGTGCGGCTACATCACCGGCCGACGCCGACGTGTTGGCAGTCTGCGGCGCGCCCGGGCCCGAATTGAGCGAGGCGATCGACCGACTCTGGGATCAGCTACCCGGGCCCCGTGTCCGTATCGACGCGCCCGATTCGGAACTGGTGGAGTCGGCCCTGGATCGGGCCGCCGTTCAGTTGCTCGATATCGATATGCAACGCACCGATGCTTGTGAACGCGCTCAGTCTCCAAACTTGAGCGCTGATCACGACAGCACCGATCACAGCGGCCACCACCAGGTGAGCCACGGCGGCATGGAGCATGCTGAGCACGAGCATATGGACCACAACGTCACCACCCACGGCGAGCACAGCCAACACCAACACATGAACCACGGCGACATGGACATGGCGCCTGCTGGGATCGCTCTGGCCGAAGGCGGCGACGACCGCGACGGCTTGGAAATGGATGTGTTGCATGTGCGACTCGGTCCGGTGCTCTGCTACTGGCCAGCAGGATTGGTGCTGCGGTGCTCGCTGCAGGGAGACATGCTCGCGGAGGTCGAGGCCTGGGTCATGGATAGCAAATCTCCTGATGAGAATAGGCACCCAAAAGACCACAATGACGCGGCGGTGGTCGCGGCGCGACAGTGCGATCACGTCACTGATCTGCTGGTGCTGGCTGGTTGGCCGCGTGCGGCGGCGATTGCCCGGACGGCGCGCGATTCGCTGCTGACCGAACACGACCTCGACCGCGGACGGTCACTTCTCGACAACCTGCATGGCACGCTTCGACGGAGGCGGGTGCTGCGCTGGTCGTTGCGCCACCTAGCCTCGTTGACCGTCGAGGACTGCGAGCGCTTGCGGCTGCCGGCCGCATTGGCCGGCGATTGTTACGACCGTCTGCTCACTCGGGTCGACATGGCGCGGCAGGCGCTTTCGAATCCTCTTGAAGTCAACCACTCTCACGCGATTTCAACCAGGGTTGTCGGCGCAGTGCCTCATCTGGTGGGTGGCCTCGACCTTGCGACGGCTCGACTGGTGATTGCCAGCCTTGGTATCGACACGACACCCGCGGGCGGTCGCCATGGTTGACGTTTCGATCACGACGGTGCCCGGGGTGTGGGGGCTGGCCGGGGCGGCGTTGGTGATGGGTCTCGGCCTTTATGCGGCAACTCTCGACGGTGTGCTCACTGCCCGCGGTACCGGGGTGCGTGCGGGCGGTGCGAGGACAGCGGTTGTTGAGGTCGCTCGGTTGATGCGCCAGCGTCGCCGCACCACCGTGGCCGCGGACACGTTGCTATGGCGGATCGGTGGTGCCGGACTGATCGTTGTCGCATCGCTGATGGTGACGGTGGTACCGCTGGGGCGCTGGACGCTGTTCGACTTCGATGTCGGCGTGGTGTGGTTCAACGCGATGGATGTGATGGTGTGGGCGCTGGTGTGGCTTGCCGGTTGGGGCCCCAACTCCGCACATTCGCTTGTCGGCGGTTATCGCTTCCTGGCCCACGGACTGGGCTACGAGCTGCCGCTGATGTTCGCGCTCGTCGCACCGGCCATCGCCGCCGAGAGCCTTCGGGTGGCCGATGTAGTCATCGCTCAGCACGGGTTGTGGTTCGTCGTGTGGATGCCGATCGCCTTCTTTGTGTATTGCCTTGGCGTGGTGGCGTTTGCGGTGTGGGGGCCGTTCAGTCCGGCGCTGGGCGCAGATATCGTCGGCGGCGTCACCGCCGAATTGTCCGGCGTGGACCGACTGGTGTTCCAGGCCGGCCGCTACGCCCTGCTGGCCGCCGGAGCCGCCTTCGCGGTGCCGATGTTCCTCGGCGGCGGCGCCGGACCGCTGTTACCGGGTTGGGTGTGGGTCTTGCTCAAGACCGTTGCGCTGCTATCGGTGTTCGTGTGGTTACGCGGGCGGGTTCCGGTTTTGCGGCCCGACAAATTCATGGAGATCGGCTGGCTGGTGTTGTTGCCGCTCACCCTCGTCCAAGACCTCGTCGTAGCTGTTATCGCAGTGAGGAACTGACACATGATCGTTGACATCGTGTTCTGGGTCGCCGCCGTGATGGCAGTGGTGGCCGGAGCCGCGGTCTTCATCGTCAATTCGATGGCCCGGGCCACCTACGCGCTGGCCCTCTCATTCGTTGCTGTCGGTGTCGCGGTTTTGCTGTTGCAGCAGAACTACATCGGCGTGGTGACCATCTTGATGATGGTCATGGAGATGGCGGTGATGGCCGTCTACATGGTGATGTTCATGGGTATGAACCCGGCGCTGATGCCGATGAACATGGTTCACGACAACCGACGGGCACTGGCCGCGGCGGTGGGAACCTTTATTGTGCTGGCCGCGGGGACTCTGCTGACTGACTGGCCGTCGCGTCTCGGCATACCGCCGCCGGATGTCACTGTCGCGGTCGGGGAGGAAGTGATGGGCCCAAAGATGCTGGCCATGGCGGTGATCAGCCCGGTGATGGTGGCCACCATCGTCGCCGGAATCGTTCTGGCGGCCCACCGGAGCCGCTATGACCGGTTCGGTGATGACCTCAAGCACCGACCCGCCGCCGATGCACAGCCGGGGGGTCTGGGCCGATGACGCTGCAAACGGTGCTGCTGGTGGCGGCGGCGCTCTTCAGCGTGGGGCTCTACGGGGCGCTGTCGCAGCAGGTCGTGGTCATGGTGATGATGGGCCTTGAGCTGATGATCAACGCGGTCATCCTTGCCGCGGGCGGGTTTTGGTGGTTTCTCGAGCCCGCGCCGGCCGGGCAGGTGCTGCTGCTGGTGATCATCGCGGCCATGACGGTGGAGATGGCGATGGGGTTCGCGGTGGCCACCCTGCTGCATCGTGAGCGCCGGGCCGACATGACCGACATGGCCGCCGACCTGGCCGGATGAGCGGGGTGATTGCACCGGCGCAGCTGGCCCTGTGGCTGCTCATCCTCGTTCCCGCCGTGGGCGGTGCGGCGTTATTGCTTGCCCGCCGCGCGGATCGGTGGGCGGGCGGGTTGTCAGTGGCGACGGCGGCGGTCGTCGTGGCGCTGTCGATCGCGGTGGCGGTTACCCGTCCGGCGGTCAGCGTGTCGTTTCTCGCCGGTGCGCAATTCGCGCTGACCGTGGACACCCTGGCGGCGGTGGTGGTTCCCGCCGTCGCGGTGGTGACCTTTCTGGTACTGGTATTCGCCGTCGGGGACATTCGCGAAGCCGCGAGCCGATTCCACGGGTTGATGCTGGTGTTCGCCTCCGCCGCGGTGTTGACCGCGACCGCCGCGACGCTGCCGGCACTGCTGCTGGCGTGGGAGGTAATGGGCGCGGCGTCCTATGCCTTGATCGGTTTCTGGTGGCGCGACGAATTCAGGGTGTCGGCGGGGCTTACCGCGTTTGTCACCACCCGCACCGCTGACCTCGGGCTGTATCTGGCCGCCGGCGCCGCGCTGGCCGGAGGCGCGGGACTGGCGCTGGCGGATCTGCCCGACGCAAACACCCCGTGGCGCAACGTGATTGCAGGCGGCGTGCTGGTCGCCGCCCTGGGTAAGGCCGCGCAGCTGCCGTTTTCGTTCTGGCTCTCCCGCGCGATGGAGGGCCCCAGCCCGGTCAGCGCCTTGCTGCACTCGGCGGCGATGGTCGCCATGGGCGCATATCTGCTGCTGCGGGTCGAGCCGCTGCTGGCGGCCACCGGGTGGGCCGCCGAGGCCGCGGCGTGGACCGGTGTCGCGACCGCGGTGCTGCTGGGTGCCGTCGCAGTGGCCCAGCGCGACCTCAAACAATTGCTCGCCGCCTCCACGTCGGCGCAGCTCGGGTTCGTGGTGCTGGCAGCCGGTGTGGGCACGGTCAGCGGCGGCGCCGCGCAGCTGGTCGCGCACGCGGCCACCAAGGCCGGGCTGTTTTTGGCCGCCGGAGTGTGGCTGTCGCTGCTGGGCACCAAACAGCTCGACAAATTTAGCGGTGTCGCTCGCCGGTGGCCGCTGCTCGGCTGGTCGGCCACCGTCGCAGCCGTCGCCTTGGCGGGAATCCCGCCAATGTCCTTGTGGGCGACCAAGGATGCGGTGCTGACGGTCGCGCTCGACCACTCCCCTGCCCTGTATGCGGCCGGGCTCGTCGGCGTCGCGCTCTCAGCCGCCTACGCCGCGAAGATCCTGGTTGCCATGTGGCGCAAAGCGGCACCTTCTGGAGACTCTGAGCAACGGAAGCACCTCGGGGCCAACGTTTTCCAACAACTGCCTGTCGTGGTGCTTGCGCTCGGCGCCGCGGTGACGGGGGTGCTGGCGTTGCCGCCGATCGCGCCGGCGCTGAGCCGCGTGCTCGACAACGGCCGGACGGCATCGGCGGCGGTGCCCGAACTCGCGGCGTCGGCGCTGGTGGCGCTTGCTGTCGTGGCGGCGGTACTGCGCTGGGGGGTGCCCGAACCGCGGTGGGCCGCTGGCTGGCTCGGCCTGGAACGGGCCGCCCACGTGGCGGTTGTGCGGCCGACGATGCGGCTGGCTGACCGGCTGGCCCGGTTCGACGATCGGGTGGTTGACCGGGCCGTGCACCAGATCGCGGCCGGCTCGCTGCGGGCCGCGAGGCGGGCGGCTGGCATCGATGACCGCGGTGTCGACGCCGCGGTCGAGGCGGTGGCGGCGCGCATGCGCCGGCTCGGGGAGCTGGCGCGCAAACCGCAGACCGGCCTGCTGCACCAGTACTATCTCGCGGCTGTGGTGGTTGTGGCGCTGAGTGTCCTGCTTCTCGTGGCGGTGAGGTGAATTGTGCTGAGTCTGATCGTTTTTCTGCCGCTAGCCGCGGCGCTGGTTGTGCTCGGCTTGCCGCGCAGCGGTGATGCCGCGGCCCGCTGGCTGTGGGTCCTCGTCACCGCCGTCGATCTGGCGCTGACCGTGGTGGCGTGGGCCCGCTATGACACGCCGGCGCCGAACGGTCTGGCGTTCGAGGAACGGGCACGCTGGATCCCGGGCGTCAACAGCAGCTACCACCTCGGCGTGGACGGATTATCGCTGCCGCTGGTGGTGATGACCGCGGTGGTCTTCCTGGCCTGCGCGCTCTACTCCCTGCGTAACCGCGACCGGCCCCGGCCGCAGGCCGCGCTGTTCTTGTTTCTGCAATCCGTGAGCCTGGGTCTGTTCGTCGCTGCGGATTTGATCGTGTTCTTCGTGTTCTTCGACTTGTCGATCGTCGCAATGTATTTCGTGATCGCCGGTTGGGGCCACGGCGACGCGGGCCGCTCGGCGCTGAAGTTTTTCCTGTACACGTTCCTGGGTTCGCTTTCCTTGCTGGTCGGCTTCATCGGTCTGTACATTGCTTCCGAACCGCACACCTTCGACATGGTCGAACTCACGGCCACCACACCGCTGTCCGGTAGCGCGCTGGTCGGTGGGCTGGTTTTGGCGGCGATCCTGCTCGGTCTGGCGGTCAAGACGCCCACGGTTCCGTTCCACACGTGGCTGCCCCCGGCGCACACCGATGCGCCGGCCATCGGCTCGGCGGTGCTGGCCGGGGTGCTGCTAAAGATGGGCACCTACGGATTTGTGCGGATCGCGATGCCGATGTTGCCGCAGGCCTGGCGCGCTTGGGCGTGGGTGATCATCGTCGTCGGCATCGTGTCGGTGCTCTACGGAGCGCTGGTCGCCTTGGCGCAGAACAATGTCAAACGCATGGTGGCCTACACCTCGGTCAACCACATGGGCTACATCGTGCTGGCGGTCGGCGCCGCCGGCCTTGTCTCCGCAAGCACCGCCGACGCGCGAGCGGTCGCCGTCACCGGCGCGGTCACCCAGATGGTCAGCCACGGCCTGATCACCGGCGCGCTGTTCTTGCTGGCCGGCGTGTTCTACGACCGCGCCGAAAGCTACGACATGGACGGCTACGGAGGTCTGGCCACGCCCGCGCCGAAACTGGCCGCGCTGTTCGCGGTCGGCGCGTTCGCCTCCCTTGGGCTGCCGGCATTTTCTGGATTCATCGCCGAATTCCAGATTTTCACCGGCAGCATCGCCGCCGCCCCGGTCACTGCGGTCGCACTGCCGGGCATCCTGATCAGCGCCGCGCTGTTTCTGCGGGCACTACAGCATGTCTTCACCGGCGACACCCGGGGTCACTCGCGAGCCTTCACCGACTTGCGTTCACCCGAAACCATTTCTGCCGGAATCCTTCTGGCGCTGTCGGTCGCGATCGGCGTGTTTCCGCGTCCCTTGCTGGATCTGATCGAGCCGGCCGCCCACGCGGTCATCGGGCTAGTCGGGAGATAGCCGATGGACTCCGAAACCGGGATGCGGCCGCTGCTGATGCTGCCCGAGATGCTGATCTTCGGCGGCGGGCTGGCGGTGTTGATCGGCGGATCGTTTCTGCCCCGACACAAACAGTGGTGGGCCCGCGTCGTCGCCGCCACAGTACTTATCGCCGCCGTCGCCGCCGCGGTGGTCGGCATGACCGCTTCGGATCAGGCCGCATTCGAGGGCACCTTCGCCATCGACACCGCCACCGGCCTGGCCCGGATCGCGGCCGCGATCGGAGTTCTGATGGTTCTCGCGGTGGCCGGCGACGAAATCACCGGAGCGGCCCGCGAAAGCGAAACCTATGCGCTGCTGCTCTTTTCGACCACCGGCATCTTGGTGCTGGCCGGTGCCGACGATCTGCTGGTCCTGATCACCGGATACCTGCTCGCCAGCATCCCGCTCTACGGATTGATCGGGCTGCTGCGCTCGGCGGCGGCGGCCGAGGCGGCGCTGAAGACCTACCTGATCGGCGCCCTGTTCGGCATCACGCTGATGCTCGGTGTCACCGTCCTCTACGGGATCACCGGGATCACTCGCTACGACCAACTCGTCGCCCGACTCGGCGGGGCACCGGCCGCGGTGGTGGCGGCCGGTCTGGTGGCCGTGCTGGCGGGTTTGATGTTCGAAGCCGGCGGCGTGCCCGCACACTTTTGGGTTCCCGACGCGGCCCAAGGGGCCAACGGAACAGCGGCCATCTTCTTGACCACGGTGCCCAAGATCGGTGCGCTCATCGCGCTGTATCGCCTGGCCACCGTGCTGCCCGACACCGTGGCATGGCCACTGCTGATCGCGGTATTCGCCGTGGCGAGTATGACATTGGGCAATCTGGCCGCCTACTGGCAGCATGATCCCCGGCGACTGTTGGGCTGGTCGACCGTGAGCCAAGTGGGCTATCTTCTCGTACCGATCGCCGTTGCCGGCCGCAGCGACCTCGCACTGCCGTCGTTGCTGTTTTATCTGGCCGGCTACACCCTGACCAACAGCGCGGCGTTCGCGGTCAGCACCGCACTGCCTGAATGGCGTGATCTCAACTCCTACCGCGGTTTAGCGCGTGCGCGTCCCTGGTTGGCCGGTGCGCTTGTGGTGGCGCTGCTGGGTCTGGTCGGCACCCCGCCGACCGCCGTGTTCGTCGGAAAACTCACCACCGCCTCCGCCGCCTGGGACGGTGGCCTGGCGTGGCTTGCCCTGGTGGTGTTCGTCAACAGCCTGATCAGCCTGTTCTACTACCTGCGCTGGATCATCCCGTCATTCCAGCGGACCGAAGGCGCAGCTAACGAGTTGGCACCCGAGAAATGGTCTGCACCCACCGCAATACTTGCCGCCGGACTTAGTCTCGCGCTGGGGATCGCAGCCGGCCCCGTCTGGGACGTGCTCTCGGAAGGGCCAATCAGGTAGCCCAAGTGCAACATCGGCGCCGAAGCGCCAATGCGCTGTTCAATGCTGATTGGCTCGAGGTGGCAAGGTCTCGCATCCGGAGGAGTGATCAGAATCCCGCCATGAGAGGGCACCCCAGCGTCATCCCGAAAAGCGCGGCGGTCGGAGCTATGGCGACAAGTGCCATCGCGAGGTGACGTCGGTGGCGTCGCTGCGGTGGATGCAAGAGGTGTTCGAGGCGTTCCGGTGCGCCGGTTAGTGCCGCCCCGATGGCGCTCACCGGAGCAGGGGCCAACGCCATCAGAGCGCGAGCCAGGGTGTGCGGATGATGGTGGCGGGTGGCCACAGCGTCGGCGCAGAGTTCGGTGGCGTCTGTAATGCGCTCGGCGGCGCGCCGAAAGAACGGCAGCCACCACACGACGGCGGCAATCGACTGGACGATGGCCCGCAGATGCGCATGGCGTTGACGTAAGTGCGCTTCCTCGTGGGCGAGCACGGAATCCATCTCGGTGAGTGTAAGCCGGTCGTGGGCGCCGGTGGTGGTGACAATGACGTTTGTGCGCGCGGAAAGGCAGTACACCAACGGAATTGGCGAATCAATTGTGACCACAGCGGTCTGTGCTCGAAGCCCTGGGGCGGAGCGGGCGATAAGTCGCACCGCGAGAGCATGGTCGCGGGCACGGATCATTATGCCGCTGTAACGGCGGTAAATTCGGTACGCCAACACCAACAGGGGCACGGTGACAACCGCGGCAGCGACGAAATGCCCTTTGATAGCTGTGATCAGCGGTACCGCGAACACCGCACCGACAACTGTGATCACTGTCGCTAGCCACGCGGCAAGACGCGTGACTGGACCGGTGCCGAGGGCTAGCCGGTCCAGCAGGGCCGGCACTACCGACACGCTCAGCAATACGACTGCGAGGACACACAACGCCATCAGCATGAGCCTACTTCGGGGATTTCTGGTTGCGCTGCCACACGGCTTGAAGGCTGCGCGCTTCCTCCGCCGTCATCTGAGAGACAAAGTGCGTGAAAACAGCCTCGTGGTCGCTGGCGGCCCCTAGTACGTCGCGCATCAGCCGGGCGGTGTATTCCTCCCGGCTCCACACGGGCCGGTAATGAAACGCCCTGCCCACACGTTCGCGGGTCACCAGTCTTTTCCTGTGGAGGTTCTCCATCACCGTCATGACCGTCGTGTATGCCGCGGGCCGTCCCAGCGCGGTGAGGACATGGCGGACAGTGGCGAGCTGCGCGTTGTCCCACAGAACGGCCATGATGTCGGCCTCAAGCTCGCCAAGGCGATGCGGGCCGCGCACCCCACTGGACGTCGTCATGAGCCGTAGCCTACTTCGCGGCCCGCCATTCCACTAATCTACTAAGTAGGTTAGTATGAGCTTGGTTCGCCCGTGGAAGACCCAGAAAGAAGGCAACAATGACAGAACCGACCCCGACCACTCCGGCACCTACCACACCGGCGTGGACGCGCTGGCTCTACCCGGCCCTCGCCGTCACTGGCATCGCCACCGGCATCTTCATCATCGCCGCCGGCCTGTATCTGATCTTCGCGCACCCGAGTTCTTGTCACTCCATGAAAGAAGACTGTTGCGCCAGCATGAAAGCGGACATGAAGAAAATGATGAGCGAAATGAAAGGCATGAAGATGCCGATGGAGAACATGCCCAACATGCCCAACATGCCATCCATGCCGAACAAGCCGTCCATGTCGCCGATGCCATCGATGCCGAACATGCCTTCCATGCCGAGCATGCCCATGCCCACTCCTCCTCGGTAAATGGTTCGAGGTGATGGATGACCTGACGACAACACGTCACTCTGCCGCGGGGCCACCCAGGGAATTGCCGGTCGCACCGATAAGCGGCCCGCGGCACCGGTCGTTTCTCAGCGTCGTCAAATAGGCCACGGCAGCCGCGTACCTCCATCGTGGCCCGGATCCGGGCTCGCTAAAGCTCGATTTCGTGATGAAGCTGGAGTGGCAACCGTTTTCACGCGATCACGTCCGTATGGTCATCGGCACATGCCTGTCGGCAGCACAGCCTCGAGAGCCGTCAAGGTGGGCTCGAGAACCGGTAGGTGGGGCAGGTGGCCCGCGGACGAGCCGGGATCCTTCAACCCGGTCGACGTCGACAACAGCACCACGCTCTCATCGGGATCGATCCACCTCCGCTCGGCAAGTTGCTGAGCGGCCAGCACCGCCAACACCGACGCGCCTTCTGCGTAAATGCCTTCGGCCGAGGCTAATACGAGTTGCATGCGGGCGATCGCGTCATCGCTTGGTTCGGCCACTGCCGTCCCGTTGGTGGCTCTTATCGCGTCCAATCCCTGATAAGTGGCCCTACGCGTTCCCACTGAGAACGCCATCGAAGGGCGTGTGGGAACCGTTGGCTGCTGTCCTTCTTGGGAATGGAGCCCGCGGGAGTAGGCGCCGAACGGCTCGGCCGCAACCAACCTGGGCATACGGCTGGCAAGACCCAAACCGATAAGGTCGGAAAATCCCCGGCGAATACCGGCTAACCCGTCACCATGGGCGGTTGGCACCACGACAACGTCGGGCACTTCGCCGAGTTGGCGCCACAGCTCGTAGGCGATCGTCTTGTATCCCTCGATGCCAAACGGGTTGGAGCCGATCGGGGGGATCACAAGCCCAGATATCGGTACCCAGCCGAACGCCTCGACCGCTGCCCGCAGTACCGACCACCGGTCCGGGCCTTTGTCGTAGGCGACGATGCAGGCGCCATACGCCTGCATCAGAATGCGCATCTCGCGCGGTACCGACGACACGGTGAGCACCACGCAGCCAAGCCCAGCCGCAGCGGCGTACCCGGCGACCGCCGCGCCGTGGTTTCCGGTTGAGGAAACGATGACGGTTGAAGCCCCGGATGCCTTCGCTTTGGTGACGGCGGCCGCGGCGAGCCTGTCCTTGTAAGACCAGGTCGGATTGCGGGCTTCGTCTTTGAGTATGAGTCTGTGCAAGCCCAATCGAGGCCCCAGCCGGTTCAGCGGAAGCAGGGACGTCGCACCTTCTCCCAGGCTTACCGGGGCGTCGTCGGGCGCCAGCGGCAACAACCGGCGGAAGCCGAAGATGCCCGGCTGGGACGCCTCCCATGGCAAGGAACCCGGCGTCAACGCGTATGCAGCGGTGAGATTGACTCCGATACCGCGGCGGGAGCAGTCCGGACATCCGAACGATGCTTCGCCCTCTGGGGCTTCCAATCCGCAACGGGGACAACGCAGAAATCCGAGATAGCGTGCGTTCATAACGCTACGACCGCGAGTTCGCGGTCGAGCGTGGCGAATAGCTCTAACACATCGTCGGCTATCGCCCTGCCGTCCTCGGCCATCAGTGCATCCCAACTCACTCGTAGTAGGCCTTCCACGGTAGATAACCATGCCCTCTGCAAGGGTGTTGCTCGAATTGGCCGCGAGGATGGGCCTCTGGGTGGAAATGCTGCCCAGCGGGTGAAGGCTCACATCGACCGGCCACTGCCTGCCCAGCACATCCAGCCGCGCGCCCAGCCACCGCGTCAGCTGGAGATATACCCCCGTGCGGTATGTTGGGCTAGGAGTGCCGGAGTGGCTTCTCGCGGCGAGCGGGTGCGGTCTTGACTACAACCGACATGATTGGACGCTCGCGTGGCCGATCAGATGGGAAGGGATGCTGTGTGGGCAGATCACAGTGGAATGACCTTCCGCTGAACCGGCGGACTTTTGTCACCGCTTCGCTGGCCAGCGGACTTGGCTTGGCGCTGGCCGCGTGCGGACGGTCGACGAGCCCTCCGGCGCGAACGATGGACTCCGCCATCGCCGCTGCCGAGCAGGCCCGGCCGCACACCGGACGCACGGTGACCGCAACGCTGACGCCGCAGCCAGCGACTCTGGACCTGGGCGGCCCGACGGCGCGCACCCTCGCTTATCGCGACGCCCTCCCGGGTCCCCTGATACGGGCCAATATCGGCGACGGACTGGCCGTTACCGTCAAGAACCGGCTCAACGATCCCACGTCGGTGCACTGGCACGGCATCGCATTACGCAACGACATGGACGGCGTCTTCCCAGCCACACCAAATGTTGCCGCCAACACCGACTTCACCTACCGCTTCTCGGTGCCCCATCCCGGAACTTACTGGGCTCATCCGCACGTGGGCCTGGAAACCGACTACGGGCTTTACCTGCCAGTGATCGTCGACGACCCGGCCGAACCCGGCACCTACGACGCCGAATGGATCGTGGTCCTCGACGACTGGACCGACGGCATCGGCGAGAATCCCCAACAAATCTACGACGATCTGCGGGGAGCCATGCGCGCCACAGAGCATGCGCCTGGGGTGTCAGCGATGCCGGGAATGGGTGGCGCCGCCAAAAGTGCCCCGCTAGGCGGGGACGCCGGCGATGTCGACTACCCGCACTACCTGATCAAACGGGCGCATCCCGGCGGCTCCGACCACCTTCGACACCAAACCCGGGCAGCGCATCCGCATCCGGTTCATCAATGCCGGCGCCGATACCGCCTTCCGGGTCGCGCTGGCCGGACACACCATGACGGTCACCCACACCGACGGCTACCCGGTCACACCGACCGACGTCGACGCGCTGCTGATCGGGATGGGCGAACGCTACGACGTCATCATCACCGCCGGCGATGGGGCCTTTCCCCTCGTCGCGGTGGCCCAAGGCAAAAATGCGCTGGCGCGCGCGCTGCTGTCCACGGCCGCCTGCGCTGCACCCGGGCCCGACTTCCGTCCACCCGAACTCGAACGCCGAATCGGCACCGTCGACACCTTCACCGCCACGCCGGCCGCCACGTTGGGATCGGTCAGATCAGACATCAACCTGGCACTTGAGCTGACCGGTGAAATGATGAAGTACAACTGGGGCATCAATGGAAAGCCCTACCCCGATAGCCCGCCGCTGACCATCAGCCAGGGGCAGCGGACCACCCTGACCTTCACCAACTCCACGACGATGTACCACCCCATGCATTTGCACGGCCACACTTTCCAGGTGATCAAGCCCGACGGCAGCCTAGGCGCCCGCAAAGACACCGTGATCGTGCTACCGAATCAGAAAGTCAGCACCGTATTGGACGCCGACAACCCCGGAATCTGGATGATCCACTGCCACAACACTTATCACCAAGAAGCCGGGATGATGACCAGCCTCAACTACACCACCTGAACTCATCTCGCGGCAATGCACGGTCACTTCCGTAGCCGATCACCGCAGACCAAGAGGCAGAAGTGATCCTTATGTTGCAGTCGAGAAACGCTCATGCTTTGTCTCCTCGCAGCGATTGCTGTGCTCATCCAGCGAAGCTCTCTAACCGGGCCACATACGAGCGCGGAAAACCATATGACCTGGCCGGCGTGACGATTCGCTCCACGTACCCGCGCTCGGGCGGCCGAGGCTTCATATCCGGACAGATGTAGCACAGCTCGGGGCGCCACTCCCCGTCGAGAGTTTGAGCCAAAACGGCTTCCGGTAGGTATGACTCGCCAAGAACTTCCTGAGCATGGGCATACAGACGTGTCAGCTCGTCATGGGTCGCGGTCGCCACGATGCCGTAGACCGTGTCAGCATCGGAGCGGACCAGGTTCGCGCGCGGCTCGATACAAATATCGAAGCCTTCCGCGACGGCCACGACCTGGCCGGCCTGCCCCTGCACCGCTGCCCGCAGTTGTCATCGACGCCGGCCCCGGGCCTATCGGCGAGCAGGTGGTCACCGACCGCCACACCAATGGGGCCGCGGTGCTGTTGCGCACCGGCTGGGATCGGCATTGGGGAACCGACCGATATGCGGATCACTCACACCCATACCTGACCGAGGCTGCCGCGAGGTGTCTGGTCGCGGCGGGCGCGAGGCTCGTTGGCATCGATTCGGTCAACATCGACGACACCGCTAGCGGGCACCGCCCCGCCCACACCGTGTTGCTCGCCGCCGGTATCCCGGTCGTCGAACACCTGACTAATCTCGACGACCTGCCGGCCTCCGGAGCGACATTCAGCGCGGTACCGCCCGCTGTCCGCGGCATGGCGACCTTTCCAGTGCGCAGCTTCGCCGCCATCCCATAACCATCGTTCACCAATCCGTATGGGCCCCAGATGCTTCTCGTTGTAACCCAACTTCTCGGCGCGATGGGCAATATGGGTGTCCATGCCGTCACTCCTGTGGGACCAGCACACCTGTCTGCCGTTACGCATTGACACCGGCGTCGACTTACTGACCCGTTACCGGCGCGACGGCGGCGCATTGGTATCGGTTAACGCAGGATATGCGCCGCACAGTTTTAACGACACGATGGAGTTGCTGCGACACTATCGTGCCGCCGTTGAGGCCGACCCTGAGCTAGAGTTGGCGGCCAGCATCACTGATGTTCAAGCGATTAGCTATGCCGGTGGCATAGCGGTGGTGTTTGACCTGGAAGATTGCGCTCCCCTCGATGGCGATCTGAATAACGTGGCTACTTTGGTCAACCTTGGGGTGCGCACGCTGCTGCCCACCTACAGCCATCGCAACCGCGCTGGCAGCGGATGCCTCGACGCCGCCGACGGCGGACTTACCGCCTGGGGCCGTTCACTCGTCTCAGAGATGAACAGCGTCGGAATCGTCCCGGACGGATCGCACTGCAGCATCCGCACCGGAATCGAGATATGTGAGGTATCAACGGGTCCGGTCGTTTACAGCCATTCTTGCATGCGAGCGGTGTGGGATCACCCCCGCAATATCACCGACGACCAAGTCCGGGCTTGCGCGGAAACGGGTGGCGTTATCGGTATCACCGGTGTCGGCATCTTCCTCGGGCCCAACACGCCCACTCTCGAAGCGATGACGCGACACCTCGAGTACGCCATCGACCTGGTCGGCGTCGACCACGTCGGTGTCAGCACGGACTTCTCCTTCGACTGCGCCGATGCCGTCGACGAATTCACGAGCAATGCGCACCTATTCGACGACAGCTACAGCCGTTGGGGGCCGATCCAGTGGATGCCGCCCGAAACCTTCTTGCAGCTCGACGAACACCTTCGGCGACGCGGCTGGAGCACCGCAGACATTCAAGCCGTCCTTGGCGGCAACTTCTATCGGGTGGCCCAACGCGCCTGGCGCGGCTAAATAAGCACGCGATCACGCGGTAGTCTTCGTTGCTGCCTCTTCCAATCCCCGCGCCGCTGCGCTGGCACACTTACCCCGTCGAGATCCGACGCGCACGGGCTACCGACGCGCCAACGATCGCGGCGCTGTTCGCCGAACTCCGACGAGCGCCGCCGAGGCCGAGGATCGCCTCGGTCGCCTTGACGACTCAGATTGCGTCCTTGTCACCGTCGGCGGCCTAATCGTTCTTCACCGCGTCCCGCGGCTGGCCGAGGGTAGCCCGTTGGCACGCATCACAGCGTTAGTCGTAGCGGCCGACCGGCGCGGCCAGGGCGTCGGCCGCGCTCTGCTTCGCGCCGCCGAGAACGTAGCGCGGGACTGGGATTGCCGACTGATCGAGGTCTCAAGCGCGCGCCGGCCCGAGCGAGACGCGGCCCACTCGTTCTATTCGGCGGCCGGCTTCGAGGACACGGGACATCGCTCGGTCCGGTACTGGAAGTCGCTCGGGCATCGATCGCATGCACGACGCCGCTTACGCCGCTGCCGTCGCGCATCCCAAGGTTTTTCTGCAAGTCCCGACACGAAAGAATAAGGCGACACCGATTGCGGCAGAATCCCGCGCTGAGCCAGGCGACACATGCATCGCCGCTGACGGCTATTCTGCAGCGAACTTTTCGGCCCTATGTCCACGCCGGCCTCCAGTAGGACCTCCAAGTAGCGGACCATCATCGGCGTCGATACCGACCTCGGCGGCTGATCAGGCCGGCCGCGCAGAACACCCTGGTGTCAGCTCGGAGACACTCGAAAGCCCTACCGGTCAACATCTTTCGACAGGAGACGGCGAAAAGTGTCGAAATTCGATGATGTTGGGCCTTATGGTAGACGGATACTTCGCGGCGGCCTTACCTTCGGACCATGGACGTCCCCACACCACCGCTGGTCTTTCACGACAAATCAGCGTGTGGCTCTATTGGAGGACGATTTCTCGGTGTGACAGACGGATATTGGGTAGGAAATCCATCGCGAGACCGTGCGTAACGGATCACTACATCTGATGATCGGACTAAGCAGGCATCGCGAGACAAGGAGAAACGATGGCGGGCGGAAGTGATACGAACTGGGAGATGTTGAGTACCAGTTCAACAGCCGAAAGCTTATCGGCTGCAGCCGGTCTGCTCTTGACGATTCCGGAAGCGGCCGCGGCGTTGAGCATCAGTCGGTCGTCGATTTATCGACTGTTCGACTCGGGCGAACTGTCCTGGGTGCGGATTTGTGGCAAACGTCGAGTCAGCACTTCTGAGATTAATCGGTTCATCGCCGCCCATACAGAAGTGGCGTAGTGATCGTCTATACAGTTCTCTCCTGACTGCGCGGTTGTGACCGATGGTTGAACGCCGCCGCCAACTGCCGCCGCAGATAAAGCGCGTCGAACTCGCCCGGCGCGCCGGCGGCCGGCCGGTGGTGCGTTACCAGCTGACCGTCGACGTGGGCACCGTCGACGGAAAGCGCAGGCAGTCGCGGAAGCGCTACACCACCGAAAGCGATGCGCGGGAGGCGCTCGACAAAATCCGCGGCGAGGTGTCCAAGGGCACCTACGTGCATCCTTCTGTCCTGTCGGTGGAGTCTGTATGCGCGAACTGGCTGATGTCACGGCATGGCATCAAGCCCAAAAGCAAGTCCGGGTATGAAGGTGTGCTTGCACCCGTACGCACCGAACTAGGAGACCTGCCAGTGCAAAAGCTCACACGCCACCACGTCGACGAGCTCATAACGCGGCTGCGCAACGGGGGGCAGGTGGCCCGCGCCAATGGCACAAAGCGACGGCCTTGGAGCGCTCGTTCCTGCAACTACCTGCTCGGCGCGCTGTCACAGGTGCTCGACCAGCTTGTACACGACGGCACTTTGGTCCGCAATGTCGTGGCTCACGTCGACCGAGTGGCCGGCAAGCCGAAGAAGTTTGCCACCTACACACCCATGCAGGTGGAGCGCCTGCTGCGCGCGATCCGTGAAGACCGCAACCGCCACGCCTGGCATCTGGCACTATCCGGGCTGCGTCGCGGCGAGATCGGCGGGCTGCGGTGGAGCAACATCGATCTCGAGGCAAAGACGTTGACCATCGGACCGACCCGTATCAGCGTCGACGGCAAGGCCGTTGAGCAGGATGACGCCAAATCGGAAGACTCAGAGCGCACGCTGCCGATCCCCGCCCCGCTGTTGGTCGAGTTAAAAGCGGCGAAAGCGCGGCAGGCCTCCGAAAAACTGACAGCTGGCGCCACCTACACCGACCTCGGTTACGTGGTGTGCAACCAAGCCGGAGAGCCTTATCACCCCGACACGCTGTCCAAGATGTGGGCCAAGGCCGTCGCCGCGGCCGGTGTGCCCCGGATCAGGCTGCACGACGCACGGCATACGTGTGGCACCACCATGCACCTGCAGGGCGTCCCGGCCGCAGTGATCGCGGCCTGGCTCGGCCACGCCGATATCTCGTTCACGATGCGCACATACGTGCACTCGCAACCGGGCGCGCTGGCACACGGCGCGCAGAGTTTGGCGCGAGTTGTGACAATTCGTGACAACTTTCCCGGCGCCTGAATAGCTAGAAGCGCATATGTGCTGGTAGAGAGCGCGCCCGAAGAGATTCGAACTCCCAACCTTCTGATCCGTAGTCAGATGCTCTATCCGTTGAGCTACGGGCGCTTGTTTTCAATTGTTGTCGTACCTTTGCGGCGACCCGCTTCGCCCGGCTTACGCCGCGCTCGCGATCGCCTCGTTGGCGGAGGCGAGAGGATTTGAACCTCCGGTCCCCGGTAAGAGGACAACTCATTAGCAGTGAGTCCCATTCGGCCGCTCTGGCACGCCTCCTTGGATTCCTGAGGGTACCGGACCCTGGTCGCGGCCCCGGAACCGCCGCGGAGCACAGCGTACACAGCCGTTGCATAAGCTGTCGAAATGCCTGCCCGCCTGCGTCCTGACCTGGCCGAGCTGACGGCCTACGTCGAGGGCAAGACGGTCCCCGGCACCATCAAGCTGGCCAGCAACGAGACGGTACATGGGCCGCTGCCCAGTGTGCGGGCGGTCATCGCCCAGGCGGTCGACGACATCAACCGCTATCCGGACAACCACAACGTCGAGCTGAGGGCGCGGCTGGCGCAGCATCTGGACTGCGGCTTCAGCCCGGAGCACATCGCCGTCGGCTGCGGTTCGGTGGCTCTTTGTCAGCGACTCGTCCAGGCCACTGCGTCGGTCGGCGACGAGGTGCTCTACGGCTGGCGTAGTTTCGGGATGTATCCGCTGCAGGTGCGGGTGGCCGGCGCGGTTCCCGCCGAAGTTCCGCTGCGTGACGAGACATTCGACCTGTACGCAATGCTCGCGGCGATCACCGACCGCACCAGGCTGATCTTCGTCTGCAACCCGAACAACCCGACGTCCACGGTCGTCGACCCGGATGCGCTGGCCCGGTTCGTCGAGGCGGTGCCCTCGGACATCCTGATCGCCATCGACGAGGCCTACGTCGAATACATCCGCGACGGGATGCTGCCCGACAGTCTCGGCCTGGTCCGCGACTACAGCAATGTCGTTGTGCTGCGGACGTTTTCGAAGGCCTATGGGCTGGCCGGGCTGCGGGTGGGTTACGCGGTAGGCGACCCGGAGGTGATCACCGCCCTGGACAAGGTGGTGGTGCCGTTCACGTTGACCAATGTGTCGCAAGCGGCGGCGATCGCCTCGCTGGACGCCGCCGACGAGTTACTGGACCGCACCGACGCGGTAGTGGCCGAACGGGAGCGTGTTTCTGGCGCACTGCGCGATGCCGGCTTCACCCTGCCGCCGTCGCAGGCCAACTTCATCTGGCTGCCCCTGGCCGAGCGCACGCCGGATTTCGAGGCGCAGGCCGCCGACGCCAAGATCGTGGTGCGGCCGTTCGGCAATGACGGGGTGCGGATCACGATCGGTGCGCCAGAGGAGAATGACGCCCTGCTGAAGTTCGCGAAAGGATGGATCTGATGAGCGACGAGTTGGCGCGCAAGCAGTTCACCGAGTTCAAGGAGCGCACCGGGGCTATCGAGGACGCCGAGCTTGACGACTACTGGGCGAGCCTGCCGCCGGCGACCATCGACGGCATGCTGGGCGAGTGGAAGGGCGGTGAGTTCGTCACCGGCCATCGGATGAATGGTCAACTGGAGAAGGCCCGTTGGTTCGGCAAGTCCTTCAACTCGGCCACCGACGTGCAGCCGCTGGTGTGTCTCGACGACGACGGCAACAAGTTCTCCAACGTCAAGATGGGCAAGGGCGAGGCCAGCCTGTGGCTGGAGGAATTCCGCGGCGAGGTCACCGCCAGCATGGTCTACGACGGCCAACCCGTGCACGACCACTTCAAGAGGATCGACGACGACGCGGTGATGGGCATCATGAACGGCAAGGGCGTCGTCGATAACGGCCGCTACTTCTATTTCTACTTAGAGCGGGTGTGACGGTTTCCGCGCGAGGGTGCGTGTTCCCGGTTGATTCACGGCGTGTCGCACCGGGGACACGCACGCTCGCGCCAAGGGGCGCGCGGCTAACGGGGGTGCCGGCCGGTGAAAGCGACCAGACGGTCCAGCGCCGGCGCGTTGTCGGCGACGTCGACGGGATCGTCGAACCCAACCGCCGAGCGGGCCTGCGGCGTAATGTTGCGGCGCGCCATCCCGAGGACATATTCGGCCACCGACTCCGCGACGTCCACGTCGTGTCCAGTCGCCGTCGCGTAATCCCAAGCGTGCACCAGGAATTCGAGCGACAGGATGCCGGCGGCGGCCGCGGCCGGTAGCTCGTTCGGGCCGATGGTCACCGTGCCGTCCAAACCGCGGCGGTGCCAGGCGTCCAGCGCGGGCCGCGCCGCGCCGACGATCTGCCGCTCCACCGAGTCGTCGGCGCCGCGGTCGGGAAACTGCGCGCCCACCGCACCGCCGATCACGGTGATGGAGTTCAGCAGATGGTCGGTCAGTTGCGACACGTCGTACTCCGAGCACGGCGTGCGCTTGGACAGGTCGTCACGCGCGATTGGATGCAGCACGCGTTGAAGCACACCCAACGTGGCTTCTGCGCTGGCCAGTTCGTCGGTGGGCGGTGAGTCGGGGCCGGGCCGCAGGTCGGAAGGCATGACCTCCACGGTACGGTCTGGCCATGGGTGAGCCGTACGAATCCGTCACTGTCGAGACCAAAGACCACGTCGCGCAGGTCACGCTGATCGGCCCGGGCAAAGGCAACGCGATGGGGCCGGCGTTCTGGTCGGAGTTGCCCCAGGTATTCGCCGCGCTGGACGCCGACCGCGAGGTACGCGCCATTGTCCTGACCGGGTCGGGCGCCAACTTCAGCTACGGCCTGGATGTCAAGGCAATGGGCGGGACGTTGGCCTCGGTGCTGTCCGAGGGCGCATCGGCGCGCCCGCGGGCCGACTTTCATGCCGAGGTGTTGCGCATGCAGCAGACGATCAGCGCCGTCGCTGACTGCCGAACCCCCACCATCGCATCCGTGCACGGGTGGTGCATCGGTGGCGGCGTCGACCTGATCTCGGCGGTGGATATCCGTTATGCCAGCGCAGATGCCAAGTTCTCCGTCCGCGAGGTGAAGCTTGCGATGGTCGCCGACGTCGGCAGCCTCGCCCGGCTGCCGCTCATCTTGAACGACGGTCACTTAAGGGAACTGGCGCTGACGGGCAAGGACATCGACGCCGCTCGCGCCGAGAAGATCGGATTGGTCAACGATGTGTTCGCCGACGCCGACGCCGCGCTGGCGGCCGCACACACCACCGCCGCCGAGATCGCTGGCAATCCACCGCTGACAATGCACGGCATCAAGGATGTCCTTGACCAGCAACGTATTTCGACGGTGTCGGCGAACCTGCGCTATGTGGCGGCATGGAACGCGGCGTTCTTGCCGTCCAAGGACTTGTCCGAGGGAATCTCGGCAACGTTCGCCAAACGCGCGCCACAGTTCACCGGAGAGTAGGACGGTTCGGCGCGGCCGGAGGTGGGAACCCTCCCGCTATGTCTACCTATCGAGTGCTCAACCCGAAGGGCGACGTCGTCGCGACCAAGGACATCGTCAGCGCCGACGACGCGCATGCGTGGTTTGTCGACGCCAAGGCCGACAACACCGAACTCGGCTGGCGGATGGAAGTCAACATCGACGGCGACTGGCGGTTTTTCGACGACACCGAAGGCGACCGCGGCTGAGGTGGCGTTTGTCCGCCCAGTCGGCGGGCAACCCAACTGGGCATGGATTCCGAACGCTTCCGCCAGCTGCTGACCACCCGCGGCCCGTTCGCATCGGTGTATTTCGAGGACTCGCACGACACCGAGGATGCCGCCACCCAGCTTGATCTCAAGTGGCGAGGATTGCGGGACCAGCTCGTCGAGCAGGGCTTCGACGAATCGCTGACCGCAGAGATCGAACGCGCCGTGATGGATTTGCGCGCACCGGTCGGGCGTAGCGGCCGCGCGGTGGTCGCCGGCGCCGACGGCGTCGTGCTCAACGAGCACCTACTGCGCCCGACCGCCGCCCAGGTCGTTCGAGTTTCCGAGCTGCCCTACATCGTGCCAATCGTCGAGCAGGGCTTCGAGGACGCCAACTATTTGCTCGTCGCGGTGGACCACACCGGCGCCGACATCACCGTGCACGTTGACGGCACGCTGAGCTCGGAGACCGTCGACGGCGGCGGCCATCCGGTTCACAAGGCGTCGGGGGCTGAAACCGCCGGCTACGGCGATCCCCAACTGCGCAGCGACGAAGCCGGCCGCAAGAACGTCCGGGCGGTCGCCGACCGTATCGCCGAGCTGGTCGACGACGCGTCGGCTGACGCCGTGTTCGTGGTCGGCGAGGTCCGGTCCCGCTCGGACCTGTTGGCGACGTTGGCCGCGAGGGTGAGCGCCCTCGCGGTGCCGCTGCAGGTCGGTGCCCGGCACAGCGGGCATGACTTCGACGAGGTGCAACAGGCCATCGAGGAGGAACTGCTCAAGCGCCGGTTGGCCGTGCTCGACGAAGCCGCGCAGCGATTCACCGCCGAGATCGGCCGGCAATCCGGGTTGGCCGCCGAGGGGCTCGGCCCGGTTTGTTCGGCCCTGCGTCAGGGTGCGGTGGAAACGTTGATCATCGGTGACATCGGCGACGCGACGGTGGTCGCCGACCAGGAGCTCACAGCCGTGGCGCCGAACGCCGACGTGCTCTCCGAGCAGGGCGCTGCGCCGGCCCGGACGTTGCGGGCCGACGAAGCGCTCCCGTTGCTCGCGGTTTCGATCGGGGCGTCGCTGGTCCGCACCGACGAACGCATCGACCCCGCCGACGGCGCGGGCGCGGTGCTGCGATACGCGCCGACGCTGCACTGAGCCACGCCACGTACCCTCGCGGGATGGGCAATGCTGACGGCAGCATCCGGGTGCCGGCCGACCTCGACGCGGTCACCGCGGTGGGGGAGGAAGACCATTCCGGGATCGACCCGAAAGCCGTCGAACGGATTTGGGCGGCGGCCCGGTACTGGTATCAGGCGGGCATGCACCCGGCTATCCAGCTATGCCTGCGCCATAACGGCCGCGTCGTGCTCAACCGGGCGATTGGGCACGGCTGGGGCAATGCGCCGACCGACCCGCCGGACGCCGACAAGGTCCCGGTCCGAACGGACACCCCGTTCTGCGTGTACTCGTCGGCCAAGGCGATCACCGCGACCGTGGTGCACATGCTGGCCGAGCGCGGGCAGTTCTCGCTCGACGACCGAGTGTGTGAATACATTCCCAGCTACACCAGCCATGGCAAGGACCGGACCACGATCCGGCATGTGTTGACGCACAGCGCGGGCGTTCCCTTTCCGACCGGACCGCGGCCAGACCTCAAACGGGCGGATGACCACGAGTACGCGCAGGAACAGCTCGGCAAGCTACGGCCGCTCTACCGACCGGGCCGGATGCACATCTACCACGCGCTGACGTGGGGTCCGCTGATGCGCGAAATCGTCTATGCCGCAACGGGCAAGGACATCCGTGAAATTCTGGCCACCGAGATCCTCGACCCATTGGACTTCCGCTGGACCAACTTCGGTGTGGCAGAACAAGATCTCCCGCTGATTGCGCCCAGCCACGCGACCGGCAGGCAACTACCCGCGCCGATCGCGGTGGCCTTCCGTAAGGCGATCGGCGGGACGGTTCACCAGATCATCCCGCTCACCAACACGCCGCTGTTCTTGACAACGGTCGTCCCGTCGTCGAACACCGTGTCCAATGCTGACGAGCTGTCGCGGTTCGCCGAAATCTGGCGCCGTGGCGGTGAACTCGACGGGGTGCGGATACTGCAGCCCGACACGATGCGCGGTGCGGTACGCGAATGCCGCCGCCTGCGACCGGATTTCGCGACCGGGCTGGCGCCGCTGCGCTGGGGCACCGGATTCATGTTGGGCTCCAACAGGTTCGGGCCGTTCGGCCGCCACGCACCGCAGGCGTTCGGTCACTTGGGATTGGTCAACGTCGCGATCTGGGCCGACCCCGAGCGGGGGCTGTCAGCCGGGCTGGTCAGCAGCGGCAAACCCGGCAGGGATTCCGCGCCCAAGCGCTACACCGCGCTGATGGATCGGATCGCTGCTGAAATCCCGCGGGGCCGCTAATCAGACCACGAGCGTGCACAGAATGCCGTGGATTTGAGCGTTTTGACGTACAAGTGCGCACGTTCGCGCCGAGAAAGAGAGCGGTGGCGGAGGGATTTGAACCCCCGGACGGTGTTAGCCGTCTCTCGCTTTCAAGGCGAGTGCATTAGGCCGCTCTGCCACGCCACCGCCGATAAGGGTAGCGGGAGCTCAGGTCCGATCGACCGACAGCTTCAACGCGGCAGCGATCCGGCGGCAGTTCTCCCCCGTCGCGGCGATTTGAGACCGCGACAATGGGCTGAGGAAATAGGTGCGTACATCTTGGGCATAGGTCACCAGGGCCTGCGCCGCCACCGCCCGGCCGTTGTCGGTAATGGTGGCCACCACGCCACGCCGATCGTCGCGGCTGGCTTCGCGCCGCACCAGCCCCTGCAACTCGAGGCGACCGATCTGCCGGGTCAGGCGGCTCGGCAAGGCCGGCAGCGCCTCGGCCAGATCACCCATCCGCACTGAGCCGCCGGGTGCATTGCAGAGCATGTCCAATACCCGGACATCGATCAGGGATAGCTGATGAAGGTCGACCAGTCGCCGGTTGAGCGTCGCATACAAGCGCAGCGCAGAATCCAAGAAGTTCTGCCACGACTTCTGTTCGGCGATATCCAGCCCGGGCATCTCACTGGCAGTCCGGCCGGCGATGAGGCCGCCCATTACGTCATGTTATGCGACACATCGTCTTTGGAACAGCAGGAATTCCCAGGTAGTAGCGTGTCGGGAATGCACGCCATCGTCGCTGAATCGGCCGATCAACTCCTGTGGCAGCAAGTGCCCGACGCAAAGCCTGGCCGCGGCGAGGTGCTGATCAAGGTCGGCGCGGCCGGCGTCAACCGCGCCGATGTGCTGCAGGCCGCCGGTCGCTACCCGCCGCCGCCGGGCGCCAGCGAACTGCTCGGCATGGAGGTGTCCGGTGTCGTCGCCGAGGTGGGTGGCGAGGTCACCGAATGGTCGGCGGGGCAAGAAGTCTGCGCGTTGCTGGCCGGCGGCGGGTATGCCGAGTATGTCGCTGTTCCCGCTGGTCAGGTGCTGCCGATTCCTGAGGGTATCGACCTGCACGACGCCGCCGGGCTGCCCGAAGTCGCATGCACGGTGTGGTCGAACCTGGTGCTCACGGCCGGGTTGACCGATGGCCAGCTAATCCTGATCCACGGCGGCGCCAGCGGTGTGGGCAGCCACGGGATCCAAATCGCCCGCGCGCTGGGCGCCCGGGTAGCGATCACAGCCGGGTCTCCGGCCAAGCTGAAACTCTGTCGCGACCTGGGCGCCGAGATCACCATCGCCTACCACGACGAGGACTTCGTCGCGCGAGTGAAAGAGGCCAGTGACGGCGCGGGCGCCGACGTGATTCTGGACATCATGGGCGCGGCCTACCTGGACCGCAATATCGATGCGCTGGCCGCTGACGGGCAGCTGGTCATCATCGGTATGCAGGGCGGCGTCAAGGGCGAGCTCAACATCGGCAAGTTGATCGGCAAACGGGCACGGGTCATCGGGACCGCGTTGCGGGGCAGGCCGGTGGCTGGTCCCAGCGGTAAGAGCGCCGTCGTAGCGGCGGTACGGAAGTCGGTCTGGCCGATGTTTGCCGACGGCCGCGTGCGCCCGGTCATCGGTGCTCGGATGCCGATTCAGCAGGCTGCTGAGGCCCATCGAATGCTCAGCTCAGGCGGGGTGACTGGAAAGATCGTGCTGACGCTCGATTAGCGTCGGCTCACCCAAGGGAGGCCAGCGCCCGGACCAGTTGGTCGACCTCCGCCATGGTCGAGTAGTGCGCCAGACCCACCGTGACCGCGCCGCCGACGTCGTTGACACCGATCACGTTGAGTACCCGGGAGCTGGCATTGGAGACCGCCAGGATCCCGTTGTCCGCCAACCGTTGCACGACCCGCTCGGCCGGCACCTCTTGGACGGCGAAACTGACGACAGGTATTCGCGCCTCGGGCCGGCCGATCACCATCACCAACGGCAGCGACCGCAGCGACGTCATCAGGTAATCGAATATCCGGCTCATGTACGACGCGGCGGATTCCATCGAAACCGCGAGTCGTTCGCGTCTGCTTCCGCGAGCCGACTCGTCGAGCGACGCGAGATACTCGACGCTCGCGACGAATCCGGCCAGCAGCCCGAACTGGTGCACGCCGACTTCCAGCCGGGCCGGGCCGGTCGCGAGCGGGTTCGTCGAGACCGAACCGAACGAGTTGATCAGCGTGGGATCGCGAAATACCAACGCGCCGATCGGCGGACCGCCCCAGCCGACCGCGTTCACTGCCACCACGTCGGCGTCGATCTCGTCGATGTCGATCAGTCGGTAGGGTGCCGCGGCGGAGTGGTCGACAACCACCAGGCCGCCGACGTCGTGGATCAGCTTGGTTGCCGCGCGAAGGTCGGTGACGGTACCCAACGTTCCCGATGCCGACGTCACCGCGACTAGACGGGTGGATTTGCCGATCAGGCTCTCCCATTGCCAGGTCGGCAGCTCGCCGGTCTCGATGTCGACCTCGGCCCACTTCACCTTGGCGCCGAATCGGTTTGCTGCGCGAAGCCACGGGGCAATATTTGCCTCGTCGTCCAGGCGGCTGACGATCACCTCGTAGCCCAGGCCGGCCCGCGAGGACGACGCATCGGCCAGCGAGGCCAGCAAAACCGCGCGATCGGCACCCAGCACCACCGCACGCGGATCGGCGCCCACCAGGTCGGCCACCGCGACCCGCGCGGCCTCCAGCACGGCGGCGCTGCGCTGTGCCGAGGGGTGGGGGCCGGTGGCGCTGGGGAACGATCCGCGGAACGCGGTCGACACCGTGGTGGCCACCGAGTCGGGGACCAGCATCCCCGCAGGTGCGTCGAAGTGCACCCACCCGTCTCCCAGCGACGGGTGTAGACCGCGCACTCGGGCGACGTCGTATGCCATGCCAGCCACCTTAAGAATCCCGCAAATTCCGCAAACCGTGACGGTAGCGGGGCACCCGGATGCGTCCCCGCCGTCCCGAGCCAGGTCACCCGGCCAGCCATACTAGTCCAGTGGCGCTGACGTTCGGAACGCTGATCGCACTGTTTTTGCTGATCGTCCCGGGGGCAATCGTCGCCCGCAGCGCTCAGCTAACTTGGCCCATCGCCGTGGCGGTTGGCCCTGCGCTGACCTACGGCGTCGTCGCGCTGGCCATCATTCCCTTCGGCGCGGTCGGAATCCCTTGGAACGCTTGGACAGCTCTGGCCGCGCTGGTGATCGTGGCGGTACTGGCGGCGGGTTTGCGGGTGGGGTTGGCCCGCTACCGCGACGTAGCGGGCGAATCGCGGGCGGTCACCGGCCGGCCGGCGCTGACGGTGGCTGTCGGAGTGCTGCTGGGAGCGCTGCTCATTTGGTACGCAGCGCTGCGCGGCATCCCGCACTGGCAATCGATCCCCAGCACTTGGGACGCGGTCTGGCACGCCAATACGGTCCGGTTCATCCTCGACACCGGCCAGGCGTCGTCCACTCACATGGGTGAGCTGCGCAATGTGGACACCCGCGACGTGCTGTACTACCCGTCGGCGTTTCATGCGCTGGTCGCGGTGGATTGTCAGCTGACCGGCGCCGCGCCCACCACCGGCTACACGCTGAGCTCACTGGCGGCGGCCATTTGGCTGTTCCCGGTCAGCGCGGCGGTGCTCACCTGGCGGGTGGTGCGGGCGCATACCAGCGTCGGACGCACCGCCTGGGCCGCGGCCGCCGCGGCGGCGCTCTCGGCGTCATTCACCGCGGTGCCCTACATCGAATTCGACACCGCCGCAATGCCCAACCTGACCGCCTACGGTCTTGCGGTGCCCGCTTTTGCGGTGGTCACCTCCACACTGCGGCACCGCGACCGGATCCCGGTGGCAGCGCTGGCGTTGTTCGGGGTGTTTTCGGTGCACATCACCGGCGGCATCATCGCCATCCTGTTGCTGGCCGGGTGGTGGCTGCTGGAGGCGCTGCGCCATCCGGTGCGTGGCCGCCTCGCGGACTTCTGGACGCTGGTCGCCGTCGCAGTACCCACCGGGCTGGTGCTGTTGCCGCAGTTCCTCGTGGTGAAAAAGCAGGAAGACATCATCGCCGGGCATTCGTTTCTGACCTACCTGAGTAAGAAGCGGGGGTTGTTCGACGCGGTCTTCCAGCATTCGCGGCATCTCAACGATTTCCCGGTGCAGTACGCGCTGACCGTTTTGGCAGCCGTCGGCGGGCTGGTGCTGCTGATCAGGATGGTCTGGTGGCCGCTGGCGGTGTGGCTGCTGCTGGTCGTGATGAACGTCGACGCCGGGACACCGCTGGGTGGCCCGGTGGGAGCCGTCGCCGGACTGTTCGGCGAGTTCTTCTACAAAGATCCGCGCCGGATAGCGGCGGCCACCACGCTGCTGCTGACACCGATGGCCGGGATCGGGCTGCTGGCATTAGTTGCGTTACTGATGGCGGTACTACGACGGCTGGGTGGCCGGCGGCTGTCCGCCCGAGCCCTCGGCACAGCCGGTGCGGTAGCGCTGTTGGCAGTCACGCTGGTCAGCGCGTGGCACTACTTTCCCCGCCACCGGTTCTTGTTCGGCCACAAGTACGACTCGGCGATGGTCAGCCAGCGGGACCTCGAGGCGATGGCCTATCTGGCGCGGCTGCCCGGCGCCCGCACCACGCTGATCGGCAACGGCAACACCGACGGCACGGCGTGGATGTATGCGGTGGCTGGCCTGCATCCGCTGTGGACGCACTACGACTACCCGGTGCAGCAGGGACCCGGCTATAACCGCTTCATCTTCTGGGCCTACGCCGACGACGCTGACACCGACCCGCGAGTAGCTGAGGCAGTTCGGGTACTCGATATCCGCTACGTCCTGACCAGCAAGCCAGTGGTCGGGGGGTTCGCGATGCCCGACGGGCTAGTGTCACTCGAGAAGTCCACGTCGTGGGTGAAGATCTATGACAACGGCGAAGCCCGGATTTACGAATGGCGCGGCGCCCCTACGACCCCTAGAACATGAGGATGGTGACTGGATTGAGTACTCAAGACGACGACGACAACATCGAGATCGTCGGCGGCATGGACCCGCGGCTGATCACGGGCGGCGAGGACGACGACTCCGATGACCGGTCACTGACCGACCTCGTCGAGCAGCCCGCCAAGGTCATGCGGATCGGCACCATGATCAAACAGCTGCTCGAGGAGGTCCGGGCTGCCCCGCTCGACGAGGCCAGCCGCAACCGGCTCCGCGAGATCCACGCCACCAGCATTCGCGAGCTCGAAGACGGGCTGGCGCCCGAGCTGCGCGACGAACTCGACCGGTTGACATTGCCATTCAGCAACGAAACCCCGTCGGACTCCGAGCTGCGCATCGCCCAGGCCCAGTTGGTCGGCTGGCTGGAAGGGCTGTTCCACGGAATCCAGACGGCGCTATTCGCCCAGCAGATGGCTGCCCGCGCCCAACTCGAACAGATGCGCCAGGGCGCCCTGCCGCCCGGGATCGGCCGCAGCGGGCACGGCCCGGGTACCGGGCAATACCTGTAAGCAGACGCTGGTGAGCACACCGCAGATCGAGACACGCGATGCGTGGGTGGAGTTTCCCATCTTCGATGCCAAATCGCGCTCGCTGAAAAAGGCATTCCTCGGCAAGGCCGGCGGCACGATCGGGCGCAACGCGTCCAACGTGGTGGTCGTCGAGGCGCTGCGGGACATCACCATGTCGCTGAACCTGGGCGACCGGGTCGGCCTGGTCGGCCACAACGGGGCGGGAAAATCGACTCTGCTGCGCCTGCTTTCCGGGATCTACGAGCCGACGCGGGGTTCGGCTTCGGTCACCGGCCGGGTGGCGCCGGTCTTCGATCTCGGCGTCGGCATGGACCCAGAGATCTCGGGCTACGAGAACATCATCATCCGCGGCCTTTTCCTCGGTCAGACCCGGCGCCAGATGCTGGCCAAGGTCGACGAGATCGCCGAGTTCACCGAACTGGGCGATTACCTGTCGATGCCGCTACGCACCTATTCCACCGGGATGCGGGTCCGGCTGGCGATGGGAGTGGTCACCAGCATCGACCCGGAGATCCTGCTGCTCGACGAGGGCATCGGGGCAGTAGACGCCGAGTTCTTGAAGAAGGCCCAGACCCGGCTGCAGCGGCTGGTGGAGCGTTCCGGAATCCTGGTATTCGCCAGCCATTCCAACGAGTTTCTGGCGCGGCTGTGTAAGACCGCGATGTGGATTGACCACGGCAGTATCCGGCTCACCGGCGGCATCGAAGATGTCGTGCGGGCCTACGAGGGTGAGGATGCCGCCCGGCATGTGCGTGAGGTGCTGGCCGAGACTGCGGCGGACGAGGTGTCGGGATGAGTAGCACAGTATGTGCCGTCGTGGTGACCCATCGGCGCCCCGACGAACTGGCCAAGTCACTGGATGTGCTGACCACCCAGAGCCGGCTGCCCGATCACCTGATTGTGGTCGACAATGGGAACGAAGACAGGGTCCGGGAGCTGGTGACCGGCCAGCCGATTCCCACAATGTATCTGGGATCGCGCCGAAACCTCGGTGGTGCAGGGGGTTTCGCGCTGGGCATTCTGCAGGCTTTATCGCTGGGCGCGGATTGGGTGTGGCTGGCCGACGACGACGGCCACCCGGCCGACACCGAGGTGCTGGCCACCCTGCTGGCCTGCGCTCAGCAGTACGGCCTGGCCGAGGTGTCGCCGATGGTGTGCAATGCCGACGACCCGCAGCGGCTGGCATTCCCGCTGCGGCGCGGCCTGGTGTGGCGCAGGTTGGTCAGCGAATTACGCACTGACCGTGGCGATCGGAAGCGCGGCGAAGCCGGGCGCACCGGGTCGCCACCAGATCTTGCCGCCCAGGATCTACTGCCGGGGATCGCGTCGCTGTTCAACGGCGCGCTGTTTGCCGCCTCGACGTTCGAGGCGATCGGTGTACCCGACCTGCGGTTGTTCATCCGCGGCGACGAGGTCGAAATGCACCGCCGGCTGGTGCGCTCCGGGCTGCCGTTCGGGACCTGCCTGACCACGTCGTATCTGCATCCCTGCGGTTCCGCCGAGTTCAAGCCGATCCTGGGCGGCCGAATGCACACCCAGTATCCCGACGACGCCGCCAAGCGGTATTTCACCTACCGCAACCGCGGTTATCTGCTGTCGCAGCCTGGGCTGCGCCGCCTGCTTCCCCAGGAGTGGCTGCGGTTCGGCTGGTTTTTCCTCGTTTCTCGCCGCGACCCAGCCGGACTGGTGGAGTGGTTTCGGTTGCGGCGCTTGGGCCGTCGTGAACACTTCGGCCGACCCGGGGAGCGTGCGTGACCATCATTGACGCTGCGGCGCAGTCCAAGACGTTCACCCGCGCCTGGCGCGATCTGGCCGATGGTTTCCGGCGCCGTGAGCTGTGGCTGCACCTGGGCTGGCAGGACATCAAGCAGCGGTACCGCCGCAGCGTGCTGGGCCCGTTCTGGATCACGATCGCGACGGGAGTTACTGCCGTCGCGATGGGTGGCCTGTACTCCAAGCTCTTCCATCTCGAGCTCGCGGTGCACCTGCCCTACGTCACGCTCGGGCTGATCATCTGGAACCTGATCAACGCCGCCATCCTGGAAGGCGCCGACGTGTTCGTCGCCAACGAGGGACTGATCAAACAGTTGCCGGCGCCGCTGAGTTTGCACGTCTACCGGCTGGTCTGGCGGCAGGTGATCCTGTTCGCCCACAACATCGTCATCTACGTCGTTATCGCGATCATCTACCCCAAACCGTGGTCGTGGGCCGACCTGACCGTGATCCCGGCACTGCTGCTGATCGTGCTCAACGCCGTGTGGGTGGCGCTGTGTTTCGGCATCCTGGCCACCCGTTACCGCGATATCGGCCCGCTGCTGTTCTCCGTCGTGCAGTTGCTGTTCTTCATGACGCCGATCATCTGGAATGACGACACACTGCGACAGCAGGGCGCCGGCCGGTGGGGCAAAATCGTCGAACTCAACCCGCTATTGCACTATTTGGACATCGTGCGTGCGCCGCTGCTGGGCGCTCAGCAAGAACTGCGGCACTGGGTGGTGGTGCTGGTGCTGACGGTGGTCGGATGGGTGCTGGCGGCCATTGCGATGCGCCAATATCGTGCGCGCGTGCCGTATTGGGTCTAGCCGCTGCCGGTTGACCATCGTCCGCCGCGGGTATGCGGGAAGGCGGACAGAGGAGTCGTTATGAGTTTGACCGACAAGGCCAGAAACAAGTTGCAGAAGGTCAAGGGCACTGCGAAGGAGACCCTTGGCCGCGCCACCGGCGACCGCGATATGGAAAACCGCGGTGTCGGCGATCGGGTGGGATCAGATTTGAAGGATGCCGGCGAAAAGGTCAAAGACGCATTCCGCGGCCGCGGCCGTGGACGCGGCCGGCGACGCGCTTGATCGCGAAATTCAGCGGCCGCGCTGCACCTTGCTGACGAATGCGGCACCGAACGCTTTCGCCGAGTAGGGATCTTGACCGGTGATCAGCTCGCGGTCCTCGACGACCTTGCTGCCCATCGGCAGCACGGTCTGCTCTACCTTGGCGCCGCGAGAGGCCAGCAGCTGAGTCGGATCGTCGATGAGATGTCCATGGAAGCGGCGGGCCAGCGGGATCGTCGACAGCATCGTGTCGACGCCGGTCTTGAAGCACGTCATCCGGTAGCCGTCGTAGATCCAGCGGCGGTCGACGTTAGGCGCCGCAGCGAGCGCAGCCGGAGCATGACAGATCAACCCGGTGGTCCGTTGCGCGTCATGGAAATACCGCACGAGGGCCCCGAAGTCGTCGTTGAGAGACTGATCGGTGAACGCATCGCGGTGCAGCAAGTCGACCAGTGGCGCATGGCCACCCGGCACGAAGACAGCGTCGAAACCGGCCAACCGATGAGTGTCGTGGGCGATCTCCTCGAGTTTGGCGGGTTGTGCGAGACCGAGTTCCAGCAGCCGTCGATAACTGGACAGTGCCACGTCGCGTTTGCCTCGCGACAGGCCGAAATACAGCAGACTGCACGAGGTTCCGTCGATGGTGGGGATGCGCCCATTGGGCGTCGCGAACGACAATTCAAAGCCCGCAGCCAGCATCGCGTCGGTCGGCTCGACCAACTCGCCCAGATACGTGCCGGTCGGCTCGCTGCGCCCTTCCCGCAGCGGAATCCGATCGGCCGCCGACACCACGACCAGCACGCGGGGGGAATTCATCTGCACGGTGTCGGCAGTACCCGCAATCGGCGTGCATCAACCGGTCGCGCAATGGCACCACTCGGAACGACTGCGCGGGAATATATTGACGGAACAACCACAAAAACAATCGAGGCGCTCCGGGGTGGCTATCGCCGCTGCGCCCTGAGGGACAGGTGCGAAGGTGAGCGAGGAAGTCGAAGCCACGGGGTTGTCGGATGTGGCGCGCGAGCGCATCACCGCGGAGTTGGACCGGCTACGTGAACGCCGCGACCGGCTGGAGATCGAGGTCAGAAACGACCGCGGCAGTGTCAGCGACCATGCGGATGCCGCCGATGCCATCCAGCGCGCCGACGAACTGGCCGGCCTCGACGAGCGGATCGTCGAGCTCGACAGGCTGCTGCGCACCGGGCCGTCGCCGTCGAACGGAACCGACGCGCTGCCCGG
Organism: Mycobacterium sp. NGS51; assembly: GCF_059812525.1. Taxonomy (NCBI): domain Bacteria; kingdom Bacillati; phylum Actinomycetota; class Actinomycetes; order Mycobacteriales; family Mycobacteriaceae; genus Mycobacterium; species Mycobacterium sp. NGS51. Next base: position 107,066 of record NZ_JCALCV010000009.1, on the reverse strand, counting down.
CGGCACCGAGGTGACCTTGCGGTTCGGCGACGGTTCGGTCGTCACAATGCAGGTGATTTCCATTGTCGAGGAGACTCCGGCGGGCCACGAAGCCGAGACGCTGACGGCCGGCAGTCCGCTGGGGCAGGCCCTTGCCGGCCGTCAGCCCGGCGACAAGGTCACCTATACGACACCGCAAGGGGAAAGCCAGGTCGAACTGCTCGACGTGAAGTACCCGAGGTAGTCAGCCCGCCCGTAGACTTCCCGCGATGGCCGAAATCGCCCCACCGCGCGCAGACCTGAGCTTGACGACACAGGTGTGGCGGTTTGTCGTCACCGGGGGCTTGTCGGCGATCGTCGACTTCGGGCTTTACGTCGCCGGGCTGGCCGTCGGCCTTCAGGTCAACGTGGCAAAATCGCTGAGTTTCGTGGCGGGCACTGTCACCGCCTACCTGATCAACCGGCGCTGGACGTTTCAGGCGGCGCACACCACCGCCCGCTTCCTGGCGGTGTGTGGGCTCTACGGCGTGACATTCGCGGTACAGGTCGGCATCAATTACCTCTTCTATGTGCGGTTCGCCGCTCAGCCCTGGCGGGTTCCGGTCGCATTCGTGATCGCGCAGGGCACCGCCTCGGTGATCAATTTCGTCGTGCAGCGTTCGGTGATCTTCCGGATGCGCTGAGGCGCCCGGGCCAGGCGGTACCCTCTTTCACTGATGTTGCCCACGTTTCCCACCACCACGAAGCGGCTGACCGGCTGGGGCCGCACCGCGCCCTCGGTGGCGCAGGTGCTGGCGACGCCGGACGCCGAGCTGATCGCCAAGGCGGTGGCCCAGGCCGCCGACGCCGGCGACCGCGGCGTGATCGCGCGGGGGCTGGGCCGTTCCTACGGCGACAACGCGCAAAACGGCGGCGGGCTGGTCATCGACATGACGCCGCTGAATCGCATTCACTCGATCAGCGCCGACACCGGCCTGGTCGACGTCGACGGCGGCGTCAACCTGGACCAGTTGATGAAGGCCGCGCTGCCGTTCGGGCTGTGGGTTCCGGTGCTGCCCGGCACCCGGCAGGTCACCATCGGCGGGGCGATCGCTTGCGATATCCACGGGAAGAATCACCACAGCGCGGGCAGCTTCGGTGATCACGTGCGATCCATGGACTTGTTGACCGCCGGGGGCGAGGTCCGCCGGCTCACCCCCGACGGCGACGATGCCGAACTGTTCTGGGCCACGGTTGGCGGCAATGGTCTGACCGGAATCATCCTGCGCGCGGTGATCGCGATGACCCCGACCGAGACGGCGTACTTCATCGCCGACGGCGACGTCACCGCTAGCCTCGATGAAACGATCGCCTTTCACAGCGACGGCAGCGAGGCCAACTACACTTACTCGAGCGCGTGGTTCGACGCCATCAGCGCACCGCCGAAGCTGGGCCGGGCTGTGATTTCTCGTGGGTCTCTGGCAACTGTGGATCAATTACCGAAGAAACTGCAGAAGAACCCTCTCAAATTCGATGCGCCGCAATATTTTACGATGCCAGATATCTTTCCCAACGGCTTGGGCAACAAGCTGATCTTCGGCACACTGACGGATCTGTGGTACCGCATGGGCGGCACCTATCGCGGCAAAGCCCAGAACCTGACGCAGTTCTACCATCCGCTGGACATGGTCGCCGAGTGGAACCGCGCTTACGGCCCAGCCGGTTTCGGGCAGTACCAGTTCGTCGTGCCCGTCGAAGCGGTCGAGGAATTCAAGGGCATCATGTACGACATCCAACGCTCGGGTCACTATTCGTGGCTCAACGTGTTCAAGCTGTTCGGACCGGGCAACCAAGCACCGCTGAGCTTCCCAATTCCGGGCTGGAATGTCTGCGTCGATTTTCAGATCAAGCCCGGCCTCAACGAGTTCCTCAACGAACTCGACTGCCGGGTCCTGGAATTCGGCGGGCGCGTCTACACCGCCAAGGACTCCCGCACCACTGCCGAGATGTTCCACGCCATGTACCCGCGCATCGACGAATGGACTGCCGTACGCCGCAAGGTCGATCCCACCGGGGTGTTTGCTTCCGATATGGCCCGACGTTTGGAGCTGCTCTAGATGGTCTTTGACGCCGTTGGTAATCCGCAGACCATTCTGCTGCTCGGGGGCACCTCCGAGATCGGGCTGGCGATCTGCGAGCGCTACCTGCAGAACGCGCACGCGCGAATCGTACTGGCCTGCTTGCCCGACGACCCCGGCCGCGATGACGCCGTAGCGCAGATGAAAGCCGCCGGGGCCAAGGCGGTGGAGCTGATCGACTTCGACGCGGTCGACACCGACAGCCATCCCCGAGTCATCGAGCAAGCGTTCGCTGGCGGGGACGTCGACGTCGCGATCGTTGCGTTCGGACTGCTCGGCGACGCCGAGGAGCTGTGGCAGAACCAGCGCAAGGCGGTGCAGATCGCGGGAATCAACTACACCGCAGCGGTTTCAGTGGGCGTTCTGCTCGGCGAAAAGATGCGTGCTCAGGGCTTCGGCCAGATCATCGCGATGAGCACGGTGGCCGGCGAGCGGGTGCGTCGCTCCAACTTTGTCTACGGCTCCACCAAGGCCGGCTTGGACGGCTTTTATCTCGGTCTTGCAGAAGCGCTGCGGGAGTATGGCGTTCGGGTATTGGTCATCCGGCCGGGTCAGGTTCGCACCAGGATGAGTGCCCATATCAAAGAGGCGCCGTTGACGGTGGACAAGGAATATGTAGCCAACCTCGCGGTCACCGCGTCCGCGAAAGGTAAGGAATTGGTTTGGGCGCCAGGAGCATTCCGTTATGTGATGATGGTGTTGCGACACATTCCGCGGCCGATCTTCCGCAAACTGCCCATTTGAGCAGCATGCGAAACGCGCTGGCCACCATCGGTCAGATGCTGATCGCCGCCGCGGTGGCATTGCTTGTCGCGGTCGTCGCGCTGAAGGCCGTCGCCAGAGTGAACTGGCCGGCCTTCCCGTCGTCGAACCAACTGCACGCGCTGACCACGGTTGGCCAGGTCGGTTGCCTGGCCGGACTGCTCGGTGCCGGCTGGTTGTGGCGGCGGGGCCGGCAGCGGCTGGCGCAACTCGGCGCGCTGGTGTTCGTGTCGGCGTTTTCGGTGGTGACACTGGCGATGCCGTTGGGTGCCACCAAGCTCTATCTGTTCGGCATCTCCGTCGACCAGCAGTTCCGCACCGAATATCTGACCCGGCTCACCGACAGCGCCGCGTTGCAGGACATGACCTATATCGGGTTACCGCCGTTCTATCCGCCGGGCTGGTTCTGGATCGGCGGGCGCATCGCCGCGCTGACCGGAACACCGGCCTGGGAGATGTACAAGCCGTGGGCCATCACCTCGATCACGATCGCGGTTGCCGTGGCGCTGGTGTTGTGGTGGCGGATGATCCGCTTCGAGTACGCGCTGGTCGTCGCGACGGCCACCGCCGCGGTGACCCTGGCCTATAGCTCGCCGGAGCCTTACGCCGCGATGATCACCGTGCTGCTGCCGCCGGTGCTCGTGCTGACATGGTCGGGTCTGCGCGCTGGCGAGCGCAGCCTCCCCGCCGAACGTGAAGCTAACTTCACGCTGGGCGCCGACCGTGAACCCAACTTCACACTCGCGACCGTCGCCGGCCGCGGCGGGTGGGCGGCGGTGATCGGGGCCGGCATCTTCCTCGGCTTCGCGGCCACCTTCTACACACTGCTGCTGGCCTACAGCGCATTCACCATCGCGCTGATGGCGGTGCTGCTGGCGGCGTCGCGGTGGCGCGACGGGATCAAGGCCGCCCTGGGTCCGTTGCTGCGGCTGGCCGTCATCGCCGTGATCGCCGCAGCCATCGGGGCAACCACTTGGCTGCCGTATTTGCTGCGCACTGCCCACAATCCGGTCAGCAACACCGGCAGCGCCCGGCACTATCTGCCTGCTGACGGCGCCGAGCTGACCTTCCCGATGCTGCAGTTCACCCTGCTCGGCGCGCTCTGCATGGTCGGCACCCTGTGGCTGGTGCTTCGCGCTCGCGCCTCGGTGCGGGCCGCCGCGTTGGCGATCGGTGTCGTCGCCGTCTATCTCTGGTCGCTGCTGTCGATGCTGACCACGTTGGCCCGCACCACGCTGCTGTCGTTCCGGCTGCAGCCGACACTGACCGTGCTGCTGGCAGCCGCCGGAGTGTTCGGCTTCGTCGAACTGGCGCTCGCGGTCGCCCGCAGGCGCGACCGTCGGGTGATCGGCGTGGCCGTCGTCGTGGGGCTGGCCGGAGCGATCGGCTTCAGCCAGGACATTCCCGGCGTGCTGCGGCCGGACATCACCATCGCCTACACCGACACCGACGGGCACGGCCACCGCGGCGATCGCCGACCGCCCAGCGCCGAGAAGTACTATCCCGCCGTCGACGCCACGATCAGCCAGCTGACGGGCAAACCCCGCGACGAAATCGTGATGCTGACCGCGGACTACAGCTTTCTGTCCTACTACCCTTACTGGGGCTTTCAGGGGTTGACATCGCATTACGCCAACCCCCTTGCACAGTTCGACAGCCGGGCGGCCGCGATCAAGGCCTGGTCCAAGCTCAAGACCGCCGACGAATTCGTCCACGCCCTGGACACCCTGCCCTGGCAGCCGCCGACGGTATTCCTGATGCGACGCGGCGCGAACGACACCTACACGCTGCGGCTGGCCGAAGACGTCTATCCCAATCAGCCGAACGTCCGCCGCTACACCGTTGACTTCAACGACACGTCGTTTGCCGGCCCGCACTTCACGGTCAGGGATATCGGGCCGTTCGTCCTGGCAATCCGCAATCCGGAGACCCCTGGCTGATGGCGACTGAATCCACCAAGGCCGGGGAATTAGCATCTAGCTCCGTGAGCCGCGCTGTCGACAATGCAGAACGAAGCGATGAACAGCAGCGGCGCCCACTGACCGACGCGGGTGACAATCACCGGGTCGCCCGGGTTGTGGCCGTGCTCGCTGGACTGCTCGGCGCCCTGCTGGCGATCACCACCCCACTGCTGCCGGTCAAACAGACCACCGCCCAGTTGAACTGGCCGCAAAACGGCGTGCTGGGCAGTGTCGACGCACCGCTGATCGGCTACGTGGCCACCGACTTGAACATCACCATTCCGTGCCGGGCCGCCGCCGAACTGACCGGTGCCAAGTCGGTGCTGTTGTCCACGGTGCCCAAGCAGGCACCGAAAGCCGTCGACCGCGGGTTGTTGATCGAACGGGTCAACGACGATTTGCTGGTCATCGTCCGCAACACACCGGTGGTGGTGGCGCCGTTGAGCCAGGTGCTCAGCGGCGCCTGTCAGAAGCTGGTGTTGACCGCACACGCCGACAAAGTCACCGGCGAATTCGTCGGGCTGACTCAGGGACCCAACGCCAAAGACCCCGGCGCACCGCTGCGCGGCGAACGCGGCGGCTATGACTTCCGGCCGCAGATCGTCGGCGTATTCACCGATTTGAGCGGGCCGGCCCCGCCCGGCTTGACCTTCTCGGCGACCATCGACACCCGCTACAGCAGTGGGCCGACCTGGCTGAAACTGGCGGCGATGATCCTCGGGGTCTCGTTGACCGTCGCCGCACTGATCGCCCTGCACGTCTTGGACACTGCCGATTCCACTCGGCACCGCCGCTTCCTGCCCGCGCGCTGGTGGACTATCAGCGGGCTGGACGCCCTGGTCGCCGCCGTATTGGTGTGGTGGCACTTCGTGGGCGCCAACACCGCCGATGACGGCTACATCCTGACCATGGCCCGGGTTTCTGAACACGCCGGATACATGGCGAACTACTACCGGTGGTTCGGCACGCCCGAGGCGCCGTTCGGCTGGTACTACGACCTGCTGGCGCTGTGGGCGCATGTCAGCACAGCCAGCATTTGGATGCGCCTGCCCACCCTGCTGATGGCGCTGGCCTGCTGGTGGGTGATCAGCCGGGAAGTCATCCCCCGACTCGGCGATGCCGTCAAACACAGCCGCGCCGCGGCATGGACGGCGGCCGGGGTGTTCCTGGCGTTCTGGCTGCCGCTCAACAACGGGCTGCGGCCCGAGCCGATTATTGCCCTGGGCATCCTATTGACCTGGTGTTCGGTGGAACGGGCTGTGGCCACCAGTCGGCTGCTGCCGCTGGCGATCGCCTGCATCATCGGCGCCCTGACCCTGTTCTCCGGGCCGACCGGCATCGCGTCGATCGGCGCGCTGCTGGTGGCGATCGGGCCGCTGCGCACCATCCTGCACCGCCGTTCCAAACAGTTTGGGCTGCTGCCGCTGGTGGCACCGGTTGCGGCCGCGGTCACCGTCACAACGATCGTGATTTTCCGGGACCAGACGCTGGTGGGCGAAGCCCAAGCCAGCATGCTCAAATCCGCTGTCGGGCCCAGTTTGGCCTGGTTCGAGGAGCATGTCCGTTACGAGCGGCTGTTCCTGGCTACCCCCGACGGCTCGGTTGCCCGGCGGTTCGGCGTGCTGGCGTTGCTCGTCGCGTTGGCCGTGTCGGTGGCAATGTCCTTGCGCAAGGGCCGGATTCCGGGCACCGCCGTCGGGCCCAGCCGCCGGATCATCGGCATCACCGTCATCTCGTTCATCGCGATGATGTTCACGCCCACCAAGTGGACCCACCACTTCGGTGTGTTCGCCGGTTTGGCCGGCTCGCTGGGTGCGCTGGCTGCGGTCGCGGTGAGCGCGGCAGCGATGCGCTCCCGGCGCAACCGCACCTTGTTTGCCGCGCTGGTGCTGTTCGTCCTGGCGCTGTCATTCGCCAGCGTGAACGGCTGGTGGTACGTGTCCAATTTCGGTGTGCCGTGGTCGAATGCGTTCCCGAAATGGCATTTGGCATTCGCCACCGTGCTGGTCGGCCTGACGGTGCTGGTACTGCTGGCGGCGGCATGGTTCCATTTCGTCAACAACGGCGACTCGCCCGGCCGCCGCACGAGCTCTCGACTGGCGTCAATCATCCAGTCTCCTCTAGCGATTGCCGCGTGGGTGCTGATCTTCTTCCAGGTGCTGTCGCTGACCCTGGCGATGGTCGGCCAGTATCCGGCGTGGACGGTGGGCCGCTCCAACTTGCAGGCGCTGACCGGCAAGACCTGCGGGCTGGCCGACGACGTCTTGGTGGAGCAGGATCCCAACGCCGGCATGCTGGCACCGGTCGGTGTGCCGGCGAAAGACGCGCTGAGCGCCGGATTTGACCAAGGTTTCGAGGCCAACGGCATCCCCACCGACGTCTCCGCCGACCCCGTGATGGAACGCCCCGCCGACCGCAGCTTCGTCAGCGACGACGGGATGGTCACCAGCAGCGAGGCCGGCACCGAAGGCGGCACCACCGCCGCGCCGGGAATCAACGGGTCACGCGCGCGACTGCCCTACAACCTGGACCCCGCCCGCACGCCGGTGCTGGGCAGCTGGCGCTCGGGCGCGCAGGTACCCGCGGCGCTGCGGTCGGCGTGGTATCGACTGCCGCCGCGCGACGAGGCCGGGCCGCTGCTGGTGGTATCGGCAGCGGGCCGGTTCGACTCCGGCGAAGTTCAGGTGCAGTGGGCGGGCGATGACGAAAAGCCCGCGGGCACGGTAAGTTTCGGCGATGTCGGAGCATCGCCGGCCTGGCGTAACCTGCGTGCGCCGTTGGCGGCGGTGCCCCGCAGCGCCACCCAGGTGCGGGTAATCGTCAGCGACGACGACCTGGCGCCGCAGCACTGGATCGCGCTGACCCCGCCGCGAATACCGCGATTGCGCACCTTGCAGGAGGTAGTGGGCTCTCAGGATCCGGTGCTGCTGGACTGGCTGGTCGGCCTTGCGTTTCCCTGCCAGCGACCGTTCGGTCATCAAAACGGCGTCATCGAGGCACCGAAGTGGCGGATCCTGCCCGATCGGTTCGGCGCCGAGGCCAACTCGCCGGTGATGGACAACCTCGGCGGCGGCCCGCTGGGCATTACCGAACTACTGGACCGGGCAACCACCGTGCCCACCTATCTGAAGGACGACTGGTTCCGGGACTGGGGCGCGCTGCAGCAGTTGACGCCGTATTACCCCGCCGCGGTGCCGGCCCACCTCGACCTTGGCTCGGTGACACGCAGCGGGGTATGGAGTCCGGGGCCGCTTCGGCACTAGGGCGTTGCCTTGAGCGTGAAACTGTTGCGAGTTTCCGGCGAGAATTTCGCAGCAGCCTCACGCTCGGCGATTCAGACGCGCGGGCAGCCTCGTCGGAGCACCTAAGCCCGTCGCCTACGATCGACCCTCGTGCCCCACGACGATAAGACGGACCGGATCGCCCGGTTGGTCGCCATCGTCGCGGGAATTGCAGGGGTGTTGCTCTGCGGCGTAGTTCCGCTGCTTCCGGTGAAGCAGACCACTGCGACGGTCCTGTGGCCGCAGGGCGCGAAAGACGGCCACGTCAGCGCTATCACCGCACCGCTGGTGTCCGGCGCGCCGCGGGCACTGGACATCTCGATTCCCTGCCCGGCCATCACGACCCTGCCGGCCGCCGGCGGGCTGGTGTTGTCGACGCTGCCAACCAACGGCTTCGAGACCGGCAAGAGCGGCCTGTTCGTCCGCGCCAATAAAGACACGATCGTCGTCGCGTTCCGCGACTCGGTGGCCGCGGTCGCGCCTCGCTCCGCTATCGCCGCCGGAGGCTGCAGCGTCCTGCACATCTGGGCCGGCGCCGGCGGCGCGGGCGCGGACTTCGTCGGGATTCCCGGTGCGGCGGGCACGCTGGCCCCCGAGAAGAAGCCCCAAGTCGGCGGCATCTTCACCGAACTCGAAGTGCCCGCACAGCCCGGGCTGTCGGCGCGCATCGACATCGATACCCGCTTCATCACCGCACCGACGTTGTTGAAGAAAGCGGTGATGGTTCTCGGCGGCCTGTCAGTGCTGGCCGCGATCGTCGCGCTGGGCGTCCTCGACCGACGATCCGGCCGCCGTGCACCGCGCAACTGGCGACACTTCTGGCGGGCCGGTATCGCCACCTGGCTTGCGGATGCCGGCGTGCTCACCGCGCTGCTGATCTGGCACGTCATCGGCGCCATCTCGTCAGACGACGGCTACAACCTGACCATCGCCCGGGTCTCCCAGCAGGCCGGGTACATAGCCAACTACTACCGGTTCTTCGGGACAACCGAAGCGCCGTTCGACTGGTACCCCGCGCTGCTGGCGCACTTGGCCGCAGTGAGCACCGCCGGAGTGTGGATGCGACTGCCGGCCACGCTCGCCGGCATCGTCTGCTGGCTGATCATCAGCCGCTACGTGTTGCGGCGGCTCGGTCCCGGCAAGGGCGGCCTGGCCGCCAGCCGGGTGGCGGTGTGGACCGCCGGCGCGGTCTTTTTGGCCGCCTGGCTGCCGTTCAACAACGGGCTGCGCCCCGAGCCGCTGATCGCGCTGGGCGTCATTGTCACCTGGGTGCTGGTGGAGAGCGCGATCGCCACTCGACGGTTGGTCCCGGCCGCCGTCGCGATCATCGCGGCGATGCTGACCGCCACGCTGGCCCCGCAGGGCTTGATCGGTATCGCCGCGCTGCTCACCGGCGCTCGCGCGATCGCCCGCATCATCGCCCGGCGCCGCGCGACCGACGGGTTGTTGGCACCGCTGATGACGTTGGCGGCATCGCTGTCGTTGATCACCGTGGTGGTGTTCCGATCGCAGACGCTGGCCACGGTGGCGGAGTCGGCGCGCATCAAATACAAGGTCGGTCCGACGATCGCCTGGTATCAGGAGTGGCTGCGCTACTACTTCGTCACGGTGGAGAGCAACGTCGACGGGTCGATGTCGCGGCGATTCGCGTGGCTGATCCTGTTTTTCTGCCTATTCGGTGTGCTGGTGGTGTTGCTGCGGCGCGGCCGAGTCGCCGGTCTGGCCAGCGGCGCGGTGTGGCGGCTGATCGGCACTACCGCCGTGGGTCTGCTGTTGCTGACGTTCACGCCGACGAAGTGGGCGGTGCAGTTCGGCGCGTTCGCCGGGCTGGCCGGCGCACTGGGCGCCGTCACCGCCTTCGCGTTCGCCAGGGTCGGCCTGCACAGCCGTCGCAATTTGTCGCTGTATGTCACCGGGTTGCTGTTCGTGCTGGCCTGGGCGACGTCAGGGATCAACGGCTGGTTCTATGTCGGCAACTACGGGGTGCCGTGGTTCGACATCCAGCCGGTGATCGCCAGCCATCCGGTGACGTCGATGTTCCTGGCGCTCTCGATCGTGACCGGGCTGCTGGCCGCCTGGCAGCACTTCCGGCTGGACTACGCCGGGCACACCGAGGTCAAACCCACTCGGCGCAACCGGATTCTGGCGTCGACGCCGCTGCTGGTGGTGGCCGCGATCATGGTCGTCATGGAAGTGGGCTCGCTGGCCAAGGCCGCCGCCGTTCGCTACCCGATGTACACCACCGCCAAGGCCAACGTGGCTGCGCTCGAGTCGGGGCTGGCCGAGACCGCTTGCGCGATGGCCGACGACCTGTTGGCCGAGCCAGACGCCAATGTTGGTCTGCTGCAGCCACTCCCGGGACAGCAGTATGGACCGGCCGGACCGCTGGGCGGCGTGAACCCGGTGGGCTTCACCCCGACCGGGGTTGGTGAGGACCTGAGGTCTGACCCGGTGGTGTCGAAGCCCGGGCTGGTCAACTCCGACGCCTCCCCGAACAAGCCCAACGCCGCGATGAGCGACTCGGCGGGCACCGCCGGCGGTTACGGCCCGGTCGGGGTAAACGGATCGCGAGCCGCGCTGCCGTTCGGTCTGGACCCGGCCCGCACGCCGGTGATCGGCAGTTACGGCGAGAACAGCCTTGCCGCCACCGCGACATCGGCCTGGTACCAACTGCCGCCCCGCACACCGGACCGGCCGCTGGTCGTGGTCGCCGCCGCCGGTGCCATCTGGTCCTACAAAGAGGACGGCGACTTCAGCTACGGCCAGCAGCTGAAACTGGAGTGGGGCGTCACCCGGCCGGACGGCAGCACGCAACCTTTGGGGCAGATGTACCCGATCGACCTCGGCCCGCAACCGGCGTGGCGCAATCTGCGGTTCCCGCTGGCCGGGGCGCCGCCAGAGGCCAATGTGGCCCGCATCGTCGCGTATGACCCCAACCTGAGCTCCGAGCAGTGGTTCGCCTTCACCCCGCCCCGGGTGCCGGTGCTGCAGAGCTTGCAGCAGCTGGTCGGATCTCGGGCGCCGGTACTGATGGACGTCGCGACCGCCGCGAATTTCCCCTGCCAGCGGCCATTCTCCGAACACCTCGGCGTCGCCGAACTCCCGGACTACCGCATCCTGCCCGACCACAAGCAGACGGCGGCGTCGTCGAACCTGTGGCAGTCAGCCGAGGATGGCGGGCCGTTCATGTTCACCACCGCGCTGCTGTGGACCTCCACCATCCCGACCTATCTACGCGACGACTGGTACCGGGACTGGGGATCAGTGGAGCAGTACCACCGCGTGGTCCCGGCCGACCAGGCGCCGGACGCCGTCATCGACCAGGGGGTCGTCAAGGTCTACGGCTGGAGTCGACAAGGGCCGATTCGAGCACTGCCATGACCGCGCCGGCGACGATATACAACGCAGCGATGAGGCGGGGGCACCTCCCGCTTGCGGGGGAGAGCGGCGCCTCATGACGATGACTCAGGAAAACACCGCTCCCGACACCACCACTCGCGACGTGCAGGTGGCACGGTGGGTGGCGACGATCGCCGGGCTGATCGGCTTCCTGCTGTCGGTCGCGACACCGCTGCTGCCGGTCGTGCAGACCACCGCGACACTGAATTGGCCGCAACAGGGACAATTCAACAACGTCACCGCGCCGCTGATTTCGCAGACACCGGTCGCGGTGACGGTGACGGTGCCGTGCTCCGTGGTGAACGCGATGCCGGACAAGGGTGGTCTGGTGCTGGGCACCGCGCCCAAGAGTGGCAAGGACGCTGCGCTGCAGGGTCTGTTCGTGAACGTCACCACCCAACGGGTCGACGTCACCGACCGCAACGTGGTGATCGCCAGTGTGCCGCGCGCCCAGATGAGCAATTGTCAGCGCGTCGAGGTCACTTCGACGCACGCGGGCACCTTCGCCACCTTCGCCGGGTTGCCCGGACCAGCGGGACAGCCCTCGGGGTTCCCCGACCCCAACTTGCGCCCGCAGATCGTCGGTGTATTCACCGATCTCACCGGTCCGGCGCCGCCCGGCCTGCAACTCTCGGCGACGATCGACACCCGGTTTTCCACCAAACCCACCGCGCTGAAGCTGGCCGCAATCGTGCTGGCGATCACCGCCACCGTCGTGGCATTGGTTGCGCTGTGGCGGCTGGACCGCATGGACGGCCGCCGGATGCACCGCATCATCCCGGGCCGCTGGCACGGTTTCAGCCTGGCCGATGCCACGGTGATCTTCGCGTTCTTGCTCTGGCACGTGATGGGGGCCAACTCGTCGGACGACGGCTACATCCTGGGCATGGCCCGCGTCGCTGACCATGCCGGCTACATGTCCAACTACTTCCGTTGGTTCGGCAGCCCGGAAGACCCGTTCGGCTGGTACTACAATCTGCTGGCGCTGATGACCCATGTCAGCGACCAAAGCATCTGGGTTCGGTTGCCCGATCTTGCTGCCGGGCTGGTGTGTTGGCTGCTGTTGTCCCGTGAGGTGTTGCCGCGGTTGGGGCCCGCGGTGGCGTCGAGCAAGGCCGCGGTCTGGGCGGCCGGCCTGGTGCTGTTGGCGGCGTGGATGCCGTTCAACAATGGGTTGCGGCCCGAGGGCATCATCGCCGTCGGTTCGCTGATCACTTACGTGCTGATCGAGCGGTCGATGAACTCCGGGCGGATGACGCCGGCGGCGCTGGCGATCATCGCCGCGGCGTTCACCCTCGGCATCCAGCCGACGGGTCTGATCGCGGTGGCCGCGCTGGTGGCCGGCGGTCGCCCGATTCTGCGGATTCTGGTGCGCCGGCATCGGTTGGTGGGCACCTGGCCGCTGGTGGCGCCGCTGCTGGCCGCCGGCTTTGTGGTGCTGACCGTGGTGTTCGCCGACCAAACGTTGTCAACGGTGTTGGAAGCCACCAGGATTCGCAGCGACATCGGTCCCAGCCAGGCCTGGTACACCGAGAACCTGCGCTACTACTACCTACTCCTGCCTACCGTCGACGGCTCACTGTCCCGCCGCTTCGGCTTCTTGATCACGGCACTGTGCCTATTCACATCGCTGTTCATCATGTTGCGGCGCAAGCGCGTTCCGGGGGTGGCTCGCGGGCCGGCGTGGCGGCTGACGGGCGTCATCTTCGGCACCATGTTCTTCCTGATGTTCACCCCCACCAAATGGGTGCACCACTTCGGCTTGTTCGCCGCCGTCGGGGCGGCGATGGCGGCGCTGGCCACCGCACTGGTCTCGCCCAAGGTGCTGCGCTGGTCACGCAACCGGATGACGTTCGTCTCGGCCGTCTTTTTCCTCCTCGCGTTGTGCTTCGCCACCACCAACGGCTGGTGGTACGTGTCGAGCTACGGTGTGCCGTTCAACAGTGCTATGCCTAAAATCGCCGGAATCACAGTCAGCACAGTCTTTTTCGTGTTGTTTGCTCTGACGGCGCTGTATGCGGTCTGGCTGCACTTCGCTCCTCGGGACCGTGGCGAGGGCCGGGTGGCCCGCGCGCTGACGGCCGCGCCGGTGCCGGTCGCGGCCGGCTTCATGGTGTTGGTGTTCATCGCGTCGATGGTGATCGGTGTAGTGCGCCAGTACCCCACCTACTCCAACGGCTGGGCCAACCTGCGGGCGTTCTCCGGCGGGTGCGGGCTGGCCGACGACGTCCTGGTCGAGCCCGACGCCAACGACGGCTACATGGGCCCGCTGCCCGGGGGTTACGGCCCGCTGGGACCGCTGGGTGGTGTCAACCCGGTGGGCTTCACACCAAGTGGCGTCCCGGAACACACAGTGGCAGAAGCGATTCGGATGCCAACACCGCCGCAGCCAGGCACCGACTACGACTGGGACGCGCCGACCAAGCTCAAGACGCCCGGCGTCAACGGCTCGACGGTGCCGTTGCCGTACGGCCTGGACCCGGCGCGAGTTCCGTTGGCGGGCAGCTACACCACCGGGGCGCAGCAGCAGAGCCGGCTCACCTCGGCGTGGTATCAGCTGCCCACGGCCGACGACGGGCATCCGCTGGTGGTGGTGACCGCCGCGGGCAAGATCACCGGCAACAGCGTGCTGCACGGACACACCGAAGGGCAGACCGTCGTGCTGGAGTACGCGCGGGCCGACCTGGCGCCGGCCGGGCGGCTGGTGCCCGACGATCTGTACGGTGAGCAACCGAAGGCGTGGCGCAACCTGCGCTTCGCCCGCGCCGACATCCCAGCCGACGCCACTGCGGTGCGCGTTGTGGCCGAAGACCTCTCGCTGACTCCGGAAGACTGGATCGCGGTGACCCCGCCGCGGGTGCCGGAGCTGCGCTCGTTGCAGGAATACGTCGGCTCGTCGCAGCCGGTGCTGATGGACTGGGCGGTCGGGCTGGCCTTCCCGTGCCAGCAGCCGATGCTGCATGCCAACGGCGTCACCGAGATACCAAAGTTCCGCATCACCCCGGACTACACCGCTAAAAAGCAGGACACCGACACCTGGGAAGACGGTGTCAACGGCGGTCTGCTGGGCATCACCGACGTGCTGCTGCGCGCCCACGTCATGGCCACCTACCTGTCCCGGGACTGGGCCCGCGACTGGGGATCACTGCGCAAGTTCGACACGATCGCCAATACGCAGCCGGCGCAGCTTGAGCTCGGTACCGCGACCCGCAGCGGTTGGTGGTCGCCCGGGCAGATCCGAATCAAGCCGTAGTCCACATCGCAACTGGACGTCGAAAGTGGAGTTGTTGCACGGTTTTCCGTGATTTGCGCGCAACAACTCCACGTTCGGCGAGGCGGTCCGTGATTGACAGCGGCCGATGATGGGTAGTCGGGTCCCTATGCGCGCTGAAGAAGGGGACGAAACCGTCAAGGGCCTGGCCGACGAAGCCGGGCAAGCGAAGAAGGAGCTCAAGGAGTCCACGACGACGGGAAAGAAGGCCCAGGAAGAGTCCGACGAGTCCGACTGACCCGGGATCGCCGAGATGGCCGTCATCGCGTTCGACGTCAACGGGACCTTGCTTGATCCTCAGGCGTTGGATTCGCTGCTGGGCGGGGACGACGTGCGCCGACGCTGGTTTTCGCTAATGTTGCAGAACGCGTTCGTCGGCGGCCTGACCGGCAACTACATCGACTACCCCAGTGCGCAGCAGGCTGCGTTGGAAATGCTCGACCTGCCGCGCGAAGCCGACGTGATCGCCGGGATGAAGCAGTTGCCGGCCTACCCTGACGTCGGGCCGGCTCTAGACCGGCTTGCTGATTTCACGTTGGTGGCGCTGACCAATTCACCGCTCGAATCAGCGACCACCGCGTTGGAAAACGCCGGAATTGCCGGACGGTTCGCCATGATTCTCTCCGCTGATGATGTGCGGGCTTTAAAACCGCGCGCCGAGGCCTACCAGCATGTGGCGAAATCGGTGGGCGTCGGCTTGAGTGAGGTGCGTTTAGTCGCCGGGCACGGTTGGGATGTCGCCGGTGCGCTGGCGGCCGGCTGCCGCGCTGCCTTTGTGCGACGACCGGGGGAGGCTCTGATTCCGCTTGATCCGCAGCCAGACATTGTCGGCAACGATTTGGTCGAGGTGGCCGCCAAGATCGCTGGTGCGGGCGGCTGACGTTGCGTCGGGGTCTGGTGGCACTGCTCGGGGCGGTGGCAGTCGCATGCAGCTCGCCGTCGCCGAGCAGCGCTGAACCGCCGAATCAGCTGACCTATGTGGCGATGGGCGACTCCGCCGCGGCCGAGCCCGGTGTGCCGGACCCCGCGCCGCCGCCCGGTTGTCAGAAGTCGACCAACAACTATCCCTCGGTGTTGGCCCGACGAATCACCCCCGCCGTCTTCAGTGACGTCACCTGCAGTGGCGCCACCACGGAGGACATCATCACTCGTGCGCAAGTGACGCGTGACGGCACGGTGCCCCCGCAAATCGACGCCGTCGACGCCGCCACCACCTTGATCACGGTCACCATCGGCGGCAACGACGTCAGCCTGGCTGCCGATGCCGCACAGTGCCGGGCAACGTCGCTCGACGCGCCGCCATGCGTGGACCGCTTCGTCGTCGACGGCACCGACAGCATCTCCGCAGCGATCAAAGCCCATACGCCGCAGTGGGCCGCGATGATCGACGCCATCCGGGCCAAGGCCCCGGGCCCGCGGATTGTCTGGGTCGGATACCCGACCTACATCCGGCCCGGCGGCTGCTATCCGCAGCAGCCGGTGCTGCCCCGGGATGCCACCTACTTCGAGTCGAAAATCAACGAGCTTGATGACCAGCAACGGCAACTCGCCGCAGACAAAGGGATCGACTACTTCGATACCCGACCTATGTCGGCGGGCCATGACATGTGTGCGCCGCCCAACGAACGCTGGGTCGAGGGATTCGTGCCCGTCAACCCCGCGGCTCCGCTGCACCCCAACGCCATGGGCGCCGCCGCGATCGGTAACGCACTTGCCGACTATCTCGGCTAGCAACCGCGGCGCCCACCCGACGAGCGTGCGCCGTCCCGCGACAAAGGTTGGCGTGTCGACCGGGGACACGCACGCTCGCGGCGAATGGGGGGCGCCAGACTAAATCGGTGTCAGGCCGTGCTTGCGCTGCACCCGGTCGTACTTCTGTTTGTCGCGCAGTATCCGCAGCGACTTGCGCAGCAGCAGCCGGGTTTCGTGCGGCTGAATCACGCCGTCGATGTAGCCGCGTTCCGCTGCCGTCCACGGGATGGCCATATTGAGGTTGTAGCCCTCGATGAAATCTTTCTTGACCTGCTGCGCCTCGGGCGCATTCGGGTCGGGGAAGCGTTTCATCAGCAGCTGGGCCGCACCGTCGGCGCCGATCACCGCGATCCGCGCCGTGGGCCACGCGAAGTTCAAGTCGGCGGCCAGTTGCTTGCAACCCATCACCGCGTAGCCGCCGCCGTAGGCCTTGCGAACGATGAATGTGACCTTCGGGACGTCGGCCTCGACGAGGGCGTTGAAGAATCGGCCGCCGCGCTTGATGATCCCGCTTTTCTCTTCCTGCACCCCGGGCATGGCACCTGGGGTGTCGACGACGAAAACCAAAGGCAGGTTGTAAGAGTCGCAGAACCGGATGAAGCCGGCTGCTTTGTCGGAGGCCTCGGTGTCGACCGCCCCGGACATGTGCATCGGCTGGTTGGCGATCACGCCGACCGGCCGGCCGTCCACCCGGGCGAACGCGGTGATCATCGCCAGGCCACGCTGCGCTGCCACGTCGAAGACGTCGCCGTCGTCGAAGATGCGCAGCAGAATCTCGTGCATGTCGTAGGCGCTGTTGTCCGCGTCCGGCACGATCGAGTCGAGCTCGAGATCGCTGGGAGTGATCTCCGGCTCCAGGCCGGGGTTGACGATCGGCGGGTCGTCAAAGGTGTTGGCCGGCAGGAAGCTCAGGTAGTCGCGGACGTACTGGAAGGCCGCGGCCTCGTCCTCGACGACCTGGTGGATGTTGCCGTAGCGCGCCTGGTTATCCGCGCCGCCCAACTCGTCGAGGCTGACGTCCTCGCCGGTGACGTCCTTGATCACGTCAGGGCCGGTGATGAACATGTAGCCCTGGTCGCGTACCGCCACCACCAGGTCAGTCTGGATGGGTGAATACACCGCTCCGCCAGCGCATTTGCCGAGAATGATGGAGACCTCCGGAACCAGGCCGCGCAACATCTCGTGCCGGCGGGCCAACTCGGCATACCAGGCCAGCGAGGTGACCGCGTCCTGGATGCGGGCGCCGGCCGAGTCGTTGATGCCGACGATCGGGCAGCCGGTCATCGCGCACCACTCCATCAGCTTGGCCACCTTGCGGCCGAACATCTCCCCCACCGAGCCCTGGAACACGGTCTGGTCGTGGGAGAAGACCGCCACCGGACGGCCGTTGATCCGGCCGTGCCCGGTCACCACCCCGTCGCCGTACAGCGCGTTCGGGTCGCCCGGTGTCTTGCACAGCGCGCCGATCTCCAGGAAGCTGCCGGGGTCCACCAGCGCGTGGATCCGCGCCCGTGCGCTTGGGATGCCCTTCTTGGCCCGCTTGGCGACGGCCTTCTCACCGCCGGGCTCCTTGGCCAGCTCCAGCTTCTCCTGCAGGTCGGCCAGCAACTCCGCGGTGGTCTTGGTGGTCACTTGGTCTCGCTCTCGGCTTGAATCTTGTTGAGCGCCTGAGTCATATGCGCGCCCACCTTGGCGATGATCGGTTCGTCGATGGCTTGGATGTGCTCCCCGCCGATCGGCACGACCTCCAGATCGGCAACATAGTCACCCCAGCCGCCGTCGGGCTTACGGGTGGCATACCGAGGCTCGAACATGATGGCGTCGTCGTGGTAGCGGTCGGCCATGTAGAGAGTGACATGTCCCTCGTAGGGCTGAATCTGGGCGGTGTCGATGGTCCGCTGATCCAGATACGACGTGCGCTGGTGCTCGATGATTCCGCCGGGAATCTGCACGCCGCTGGCTTTGACGGCTTCCAGGACGAAGCGCACCTGACCTTCGTCGTCGAGTTCTTCCAGCTGCTCGTAAGGGATTTCGGGGATCTGCACATTGAAGGTGCGCTCAGCGAAGCGCGCGTAGCGCTCCCAGCGCTTGCGGGTCTCCTCCTTGGTCTGCGGGATTTCCTCGCCCGGGCGCACCGCGTCGATCAGCCCGACGAACGGCACGTCACAGCCCTGTTGCCGCAGGCCGATCGCGCAGGCATAGGCCAGCGCTCCGCCCAGCGACCACCCGGCCAGGATGAACGGTCCGTCACCCTGTAACTCGCGCAGTTTGGGAACGTACTGCGCAGCGCGCTCATCAATGGTGCCCTCGACACGCTCGAAGCCGTACATCGGTGTGTCCGGTGGCAGCCGGTTGAGCAGCGGCTCGTAGACCACCGTGGACCCGCCGGCGGCGTGGAACACGAATACCGGCGGCTTGGTGGAGCCTTCGGGCCGGGCCCGAATGGTGCGCACGAAGCCGTCGATCTGGCCGGCTTCCAGGTATTCGCGCACGGTGGTCGCCAGCGCCTCGATGGTCTCGGCGGCCTGGACGTCCTCGGCGGTGATCGACCCCTCCGCGCGTTCGGACAGTCGTTGCGCCATCTTGGCGGCGGCGTCGTCGTCGAGCTTGGGCAACGTGTTGAAGATTCCGCCTGGCGATTTCCCGGTGACGATCGCCCAGGTGGCGAAGGTGACCCGCTCCGCGGCGTCGCGCGGCGGCACATCGGAACCCAGCGCATCGGCGACAGCCTGCTGGTTGAGCGCCTGCGCGGTCGCGGCCAGGTTGGGCTGCGCAGCCGGGCCCGAAGGATCGGTGGGCGGAGGCGGGATGGGCGTATCGGTGGCCGGCGGTGGCGCCTGCGTCTCCGGCTCCGCTTGTGGATCAGCGGCTTCGGTCACCGTGGCCGGCGTTGCACCGGAAATCAGCGCGGCCTGCTCCTTGGCGATCTCGTCGGCCGTCAGCGTCTTCTGGTGCTCGTGCAGCTGCTGCACCTCGTCGCGATGCTCGATCGCGTACTTGATCAGTTCCTCGACGTTGTAGAGGTTGGCGTCGCGGACTGCCTGCAACTGGATCGGTGGCATGTCGAAGTCGTACTCGACGCGGTTCTTGATCCGCACCGCCATCATCGAGTCCAGGCCGAGCTCGACCAGGGGTACCTCCCACGGCAGGTCTTCGGGCTCATAACCCATCGCCATCGACACGATGGCGGCCAGCCGCTCGCCCACGGTCTCACCGGATTCCGGTGACCACCGCTGCAAAGCCCCGACTTGGCGGGCAGTGAGGCTGTCCTGCACGGCGTCGGGTTCAGGTTCGACCGGCGCAGTCTCTTCCGGCGTGGGTGTTGCTGCGACTCCGGTTCCGGCGCCCACTGCCGTCGGCAACACCGCCGCTTGACCGGCCCGCGATACCAGCGCGTCGTAGACCAGGGTGAAGGACTCGTCGATCCGGGCATGCACCTGAACCGACGCACCGCCGGGGTGCCGGGCCAGTGTCGTCACCAGCCGGGCGTTGTCCCCGGGCACCGCCCGCTGTTCGGAAGCAGCCAACTGTGCTTCGGGAAGCACCTGTGCGGCAGCGGCTTTCACCAACGCAGCCAGGTCGGTCTCGCCGCGCGGCGCGTATTCCCAGACGTGGCGACCGTCCGGCATCGCAACATGGTTGCCGGGCATCATCACCGAAGCGTCGCCGGAGAAGTGCGCATCCAGCCAGTGCTCCTTGCGCCGGAACCGGGTCGGCGGGATGCTGGCGTAGTCCTCGGGGCCGATGGCCCGAGTGAAAAGTGTTCGGATGTCGAGGTCGTGGCCGTAGACGAACAGCTGCGCCATGGTCGCGGTCATCGAGTCGACGTCGTCCTGTTTGCGAGCCAGTGTCGGAATCAGTTGCGCATCAGGTAATCCCGCAGCAGCGGTGGTCAACCCAATTTGCATCAACGCGACCGGGTTTGGCGCAAGCTCCAAGAACGTGGTGTACCCACTGTCGACGGCGTTGCGCACGCCGTGGGTGAAGTACACCGAATGCCGCATGCCCTTGAGCCAGTAGGCGACGTCGTGGATCGGCTCGCCACCGGGTCGGATGTAGTTGCCCTCGTGCACTGTCGAGAAGATTCCGACGCCGGGGCTCATCGGCGTGATGCCTTGCAGCTCCGCGGAGAACTCGCCGAGCAGCGGATCCATCTGGGAGGTATGGCCGGCGCCCTTGGTCTGCAGCTTGCGGGCGAAGCGGCCCTCGGCCTCGCAGCGGGCGACAATCGCGTCGATCTGCTCGGGCGGGCCGCCGATCACGGTCTGACTGGGCGCCGCGTAGACGCACACCTCCAGGCCGGGGAAGTCGGCGAACACCGTCTTCAATTCGTCGGCGGAGTACTCGACCAACGCCATGAACCGGATGTATTCACCGAATAGCATCGCCTCGCCCTCGCCCATCAGATGCGAGCGCGAGCAAATCACCCGGGTGGCGTCGGCCAGCGACAGCCCCCCGGCGAAGTAGGCCGATGCGGGCTCACCCAGCGACTGGCCCACCACCGCAGCAGGTTTGGCGCCGTGATGCTTCAAAAGCTCGCCCAACGCGATCTGGATCGCGAAGATCACCACGTTGCTGGTTTCGATGCCGTAATCCTGCGAGTCGTCGAGGATCAGCTCCAGCACCGAGTAGCCGCGCTCGTCTTGAATCAGCGCGTCGACCTTCTCGATCCACTCCGCGAAGACCTCGTCGCGCAGATACAGGTTCTTGCCCATCTTGCGGTGCTGCGCGCCGAAACCAGCCATCGCCCACACCGGGCCGTTGGTCACCGGCCCGTCGGTGCTGAACACGTTGGGCTTCTGCTTACCTTCGGCAACTGCCCGCAGTCCCTTGATCGCGTCGTCGTGGTCGCGAGCCAGCACCACCGCACGAGAACGGCCATGGTTGCGCCGAGACAACGACCGGCCGATCGACTCCAGCGACGACGCCCGTCCCTCCGGACTTTCCATCCAGTCGGCCAGTTCGGCGGCAGCCGCCTTCTTGCGAGAGGTCAAAAAAGCCGACACGGCCAACGGCACCAGCGGCGCCGGAAGCTCTTCAGCTGCAAGCTCTTCTAAGGCGATCTCCTTGAGCCGCAACGCCTCCTCGGTGATGCCGGGCAGTTCGTAGTCCAGCTCCTCGGAACCGGCCCCGTCGGTTTCGATGAACTCGCCGTACTCGTCGAACCGCACATGCTCGGCGGGCTGTTCCTCGGTGGCGGCCGCGGGTTCGGCCTCCGGTTCCGGTTCCGGTTCACGCTCGACGACGTCGCGGGGGAGCACCTCGCGCAGCACCACGTGTGCGTTGGCGCCGCCGAAGCCGAAGCTGGACACCCCGGCGACCGCGTAGCCGCTGTAGCGGGGCCAGTCGGCCGCCGAATCCAAAACGCGCAGATGCGTTGCGTCGAAGTCGATGTAGGGGTTGGGGCCGGCGTAGTTGATCGACGGCGGCAGCTTGTCGTGCTGCAACGACAGCACCATCTTGACCAGGCTGGCGGCACCGGCCGCCGACTCCATATGTCCGACATTGGTTTTCACTGCGCCGAGCAGGGCCGGCTTGTCGGCCGGGCGGCCACGGCCCACCACCCGGCCCAGCGCCTGAGCCTCGATCGGGTCACCGAGCACGGTGCCGGTGCCATGCGCTTCGATGTAGTCGACACTGCGCGGGTTGATGCCGGCGTCCTTGTAAGCCCGGCGCAGCACGTCGGCCTGCGCGTCGGGGTTGGGGGCGATCAGACCGTTCGACCGCCCGTCGTGATTGACTGCGCTGCCGGCGATGACGGCGAGAATCTGGTCACCATCACGGCGGGCGTCGTCGACCCGCTTCAGTACCAGCATCGCGCCGCCCTCGGAGCGGGTGTAACCGTCGGCATCCGACGAAAACGACTTGATCCGGCCGTCCGGCGCCAGCACCTGCCCGATCTCGTCGAAACCGAGTGTCACCGCCGGGGTGATCAGCGCGTTGACGCCTCCGGCGACGGCCACGTCGCACTCACCGCTGCGCAGCGCCTGCACCGCCTGGTGTGCGGCGACCAGTGAACTCGAGCAGGCGGTGTCGACCGCCACCGACGGCCCGTGGAAGTCGTAGAAGTACGACACCCGGTTGGCCACAATGGAACTCGCCGTACCGGTGATCGCGTACGGGTGCGCGACGGTCGGATCCGACATCGCCAGGAAGCTGTAGTCGTTGATCGACGTGCCGACGTACACCCCGACGGATTCGCCGCGCAGGCTCGAGGCGGGGATGCGGGCGTGCTCGAAGGCCTCCCAGGTCAGCTCGAGCGCCATCCGCTGCTGCGGGTCGATGTTGTCGGCTTCGGTCTTCGACAACGCGAAGAACTCCGAGTCGAAGCCCTTGATGTCGTTGAGGTAGCCGCCGCGGGTGCGAGCCTTGCCGACGCGCTCGGCGATCCGCGGCTCCTCCAGAAACTCCGACCAGCGCCCCTCGGGCAGGTCGGTGATCGCGTCGCGGCCTTCCAGCAGCGCCTGCCAGGTCTCCTCGGGAGTGTTCATGTCGCCCGGCAACCGGGTGGCCAGGCCCACCACCGCGATGTCGACCCGTTCCACCGGTCCGCTGCGCGTCCAGTCCTGATCGGCGTCGGCGCCGGCCTCGTCCATCGGGTCGCCTTCGACGATCCAGGTGGCCAGCGATTCGATGGTCGGATGCTCGAAGGCGGCCGCGATGGACACCGTGACCCCGGTGCGGTCCTCGATGTCGGCGGCCATCGCTACCGCGTCCCGCGACGACAGCCCCAGCTCCACCATCGGGGTGGCCTCGTCGATCGTGTCGGGCGAATGCCCGGTTGCTTTGCCGACCCAGTCGCGCAGCCATTGCCGCACCTCGGCGACGGTCATGTCGGTGCGGGCAGCGGCCGGGGCCGCGGAGGTGTCTGTATCAGTCATGGTCGTCGAGAATCAGTCCGCCTGGTCGGGGAAGGCGTTCGGGGAAGCGGTGCCGCTGCGCAAACTGCCGTCGATGTAGGCGGTCCGGCAAGCGCGGCGGCCGATCTTGCCGCTGGACGTACGCGGAACCGATCCAGCCGACACCAGCAGCACGTCACGCACGGTCACGCCGTGCCGGACGGCAATGGCCGCCCGGATGTCGTCGGCGATCGGTTGGTAATCGAGCTTGTGCGCGCCGGGTGCGCGCTCAGCAACGATCACCAGCTGCTCGGAGGAATCTTCCGGGTCGTGCTTCAGCCCGGCGTGCGGGTCGTCGAATACCTGGGCGGGCAGCTGGTTGGCCGGCACCGAGAACGCGGCCACGTAACCGGTGCGTAAGGCCCGACTGGCCTCCTGCGCCGAGTACTCCAAGTCCTGCGGGTAATGGTTACGGCCGTCAATGATGACCAGGTCTTTCACTCGGCCGGTGATATAGAGGTGGCCCTCGTGGTAGGTGCCGTAGTCGCCTGTGCTGACCCATAGCCCGTCGTCGGGTGCGCCCTCGGCGTGCGACGGGCTGGTGCGCGACTTGAGGATGTTTTTAAAGGTCTCCCGGGTCTCTTCTTCGCGGGCCCAGTAACCGGTACCCATGTTCTTGCCATGCAGCCAGATCTCGCCGATCTGGCCGTCGGGCAGTTCGGAGGCGGTCTCGACGTCGACGATCGCTGCCTGTTCGTCGACCCCGACCTTGCCGGCGGAGACCTGCGCGACGGCGTTGGGCGCGTCGGCGGCCACCTCGACGAACCGGTGGTTGTTCAGAGCGTCCCGGTCGACGTGGATGATCGTGGGTGCCTCATCCATCGGGGTGGTCGAGACGAACAGCGTGGCCTCGGCCAGACCGTAGGACGGCTTGATCGCCGTGTCAGGAAGGCCGTACGGCCCAAACGCCTCCTGAAATTTGCGCATCGACGCCGGCGACACCGGCTCGCTGCCGTTGAGGATCGACCTGACGTTGCTCAAGTCCAGCGGCGGCTCGTCCTCTTTTGGCAGGCCGCGCAGCGCGGCGTGTTCGAACGCGAAGTTCGGCGCGGCGGAGATCGTCTGGCCGGTGTCGTCGTCCTTGCGGGCGAGCTCGCGGATCCAACGATTGGGCCGACGCACGAAGGCGGCGGGCGTCATAAAGGTGAAGCTGTAGCCGACCACCGTTGACAACAAGGCGGTGATCAGGCCCATGTCGTGGAAGAACGGTAGCCAGCTGACGCCGCGGTCGCCATCTTTGCCCTCTAACGCATTGATCACCTGGACCACGTTGGTGGGCAGGTTGAGATGCGTGATCTGCACACCCGCCGGGGTTCGGGTGGAGCCGGAGGTGTACTGCAGATATGCGATGGTGTCGGCATCGGCCGGCACGCCCTCCCAGGTGGCGGCGACGTCGTTGGGCACCGCATCGACGGCGATGATCCGGGGCCGCTCCTTGGCCGGGCGGCTACGGAAGAACTTGCGGACACCCTCGGCGGAGTCGCTGGTGGTCAAGATCGCCGATGGAGTGCAGTCGTCGAGCACGGCGTGTAGACGACCGACGTGGCCCGGCTCGGCCGGGTCGAACAGCGGCACCGCGATCCGTCCCGCGTAGAGGGTGCCGAAGAATGCGACGAGGTAGTCCAGGTTCTGCGCGCACAGAATCGCGACGCGGTCACCCGGTTGGGTGACTTGCTGCAACCGGGCGCCGATCGCCCGGTTGCGGGCGCCGAACTCCGCCCAGGAAATGTCCCGCGCGACACCGTCGCGTTCGGTGGAGTAATCCAGAAACCGGTAGGCCAGCCGGTCGCCGCGAACTGATGCCCACTTCTCGACGTGACGCACCAGGTCGGTGTTATCGGGAAACCTGATCTTTCCGTCCACGATGAACGGGTTGTGGTACCCGACGTGGGACCTGTTGGCCATGCGACTCTCCTGTCACGACACATCTAGATCGGATTACGGCTGGATGATGTCCGCGGACGGCTACATCCGACTCCGGGGCGGCTGGCGGGATGCCGCCCAATTCGCCTGCGCGTTTGTCGCGAACGCCAAACTTCCCAGATGGTACAGAAACGCGCTGTGCGAGCAGCACGGCGTCGACTCAGCAGACCAACCTCAGCTCTTCTTAATTTCCTCTTAATGTTAAGGGGCGGTGCGCTGCGAACCAAATCCGAAGGTACCGCTTGACAGAACTGTTACCCGTGTTTGGGATGCGGCGCGTTTTCGATGAGATTGCGGGTCCAGTTCAACGTCCACTCGGTGGCCGACTGCCCATCCAAGTTCCAGAACTGGGTGGTGGCATACAGCGCATGGACGGGCTGACCGGCGCCGCCGGCCAAGGTGTCCAGCGTGCCCGGCAGGTTGACGATGCTGAAAGCTTCCTGCGGCGCCGCGCAGATCAGGTCGCCCTGGCCGCAGATCTCATTGGTTCGGCCATTGAGGTCACCGAAACCGCCGGGCCGCGCACCGGTCATCGTCAAGCCCATGGTCGACAGCACCGGCACCTCATGCAGGGTGATCTCGGCGCCCTGGCCCGGCGGATTGGGACCGACGTCCTGGCCCACGCCCTGCTGGCGCCGCCCGTCAGCGATCAACGTCACACCGAGCACCAGGTCTTCGTCGACGGGGCCGCGCCCGTTGCCGACGTCGCTGGCGATGTCACCGGCGATCACCGCCCCCTGAGAGAAGCCGACCAGCACATAGCTGGTCAGCGGGCATTTGTCATTCATGTCGGTCATTGCCTTGAGCGCCGCTGCGGTGCCTTCCTTGCGGCTGTCGTTGTAGGAGATCTGGTTGTCGCCCGACAGCGGATTGTGGAACTGCGCGGTGTAGGGAACGGTGTACACCTCGACGCGGTTGGCGTCGAACTGCTCGGTGATCGGACCGGTCACGTTGAGCAGCAAGGCCTTCGGAAAGTCGACTGGGTTGAGCGGGTTGAGCTGCAACGACGACTCCCAGGTGCCGGGAATCGAAAGCAACTGCACGTCGGGGCAACTGGCGTCTTGAAAGGCCGGTCGCGGCTTCTTCGGATGTGCGGGCCCGCTGGTCGGCGGCACGATGCTGGGTGGCACCGCGCTGGGCGGGGTATCCGGGTTACGGAGATAGAGCACCACGAACACTAGGACCAGTGCCACGACAAGGGCCGTCGCGGCGGCCGCGACCAATGCCAGGATGCGGTGGCGCTTACGCCGCGCGTTAGCAGCCTTCTTAACAGCCATGTCTCCTGCTAGCAGAGTCGGTCGGTTGCCCGGTCGACGTGCCATGCAGCGGCCGTCGCACCCTGCTTTACGGTACCGGGTTCCTGGCTCGGTCCTGCCCGCCGGTGATGCGGCGCCGTCGAGCCTGCGCTGACGGCGCCGAGTCTGCGCCGCCTAGCGAATCGCACCGACGATGTCGCCGGACATCGCCGCGAGCTGCGCGCTCCACGAACCCCAGCCGTTGTCCCCGGCCGGGAAATCGAAGTGCCCGTTGTGGCCGCCGTCATTGCGGTACTGCTGATAGAAGAACCGGCCGCTGCCCGTGGCCACGGCCTCCTGGCCGATCATCGCGGCCGGGTTGCTGGCCCCGCCGCTCGGGTTGTACACCCAGATCCGGCTGTTGTTCTGCGCCAGCATCGAGGCGTGCGCGTACGGGTCATGCCATTTCCACCGGCCCAGCTGTGGCGCGCCCCACATACCGTAGGAATCCACGCCGCCGAACTGCGCCATGCCGGCAGTGATCGCGCCGGTCTCGTCCGTACCCGACGGGCGCAAAAAGCCCGACAATGACCCGGCGTAACCGAACCGGTCGGGGTGGAAGCAGGCCAGCGCCATTGCGCCGTATCCGCCCTGTGAGGCGCCGACGACCGCATGGCCCCCGGGCGCCAGGCCCTTGTTGGCGGCCAGCCAGTCCGGCAGCTCGCTGGACAAGAAGGTGTCCCACTGCTTGCTGCCGTCCTGTTCCCAGTTGGTGTACATGCTGTACGCGCCACCCGCCGGCGCGACCACCGAGATTCCCTTGCCCGACAGGGTGTTCATCGCATTACCCGCGTTCACCCAGTTGCTGACATCCGGGGCGGCATCAAAGGCGTCCAGCAGGTACACCGCGTGCGGGCCGCCGGCCATGAAGCTCACCGGGATGTCGCGGCCCATCGCGCCCGACGGCACCATGAGATTTTCGACACCTGCCGCATGCGCCGAGCTGATGTGTGTCGCGGTGATACCGCCCAACGCGACGGCAAGCACGGCAGCGAACAGCATCCGCAGCAGCATCGACAGGCCCCTCATGTCCACCTCACTCGTGTCGCTCCACCAACCCCGCGCAGCCCCGTCCCGCAAGGTAGTGAACCACACCGGGTGCGACAGGAGGGCCGGAAACGACTAACGGCGGCGACCCGAAGGTCGCCGCCGTCAGCGGTGATGATTGGCGCCTAGCCGTGGCTGCCCTGCGCGGCAACCGGCGTCCCGCCGCTGCCACCCTGGCTGGCCGGGGTGCCCTGGCTGGCCGCGTTGGACGCGGTGCCCTGAGGCGCGCTCTCGGTGGTGCCGCCACCGCCGCCAGGCGTTGCGCCCAGCACACGCTGCAGGTCGGGCTTCATCGCGTTCAGCTGCTGGCCCCAGTACTCCCAGCTGTGCGTGCCGTTCTCCGGGAAGTTGAACGTGGCGTTGTGGCCCCCGGCGGCGTTGTAGGCGTCCTGATACTTGATGTTGCTGGTCCGCACAAAACCCTCGAGGAACTTGGCCGGCAGGTTGTCGCCACCCAGTTCCGACGGCTTGCCGTTGCCGCAGTAGATCCACACCCGGGTGTTGTTGGCGACGATCTTTCCGACGTTCAGCAACGGGTCGTTGCGCTGCCATGCCGGGTCCTCCTTGGGGCCCCACATGTCGGCGGCCTTGTAACCGCCGGCGTCACCCATCGCCAGGTTGATCAACGACGGCCCCATCCCCTGAGACGGGTCCAGCAGGGCCGACATCGAGCCGGCGTAGATGAACTGGTCCGGGTGGTAGGCCGCGAGAGTCAATGCCGACGCGCCTGCCATCGACAGGCCGACCACGGCACCGCCGGTGGGCTTGACCTGCTGGTTGGCCTGCAGGTATTGCGGCAGCTCGCTGGTCAGGAAGGTTTCCCACTTGTAGGACGTGCAGCCGGCCTTACCGCAGGCAGGCTTGTACCAGTCGCTGTAGAAGCTGGACTGCCCGCCGACTGGCATGACCGCCGACAGACCGGACTGGTAGTACCACTCGAAGGCCGGGGTCTCGATGTCCCAGCCGTTGAAGTCGTCCCGGGCGCGCATGCCGTCGAGCAGGTACACCGCCGGCGCGTTGGCTCCGCCGCTCTGGAACTGAACCTTGATCTCGCGACCCATCGCCGCCGACGGCACCTGCAGATAATCGACCGGCAGACCCGGCCGGGAGAACGCCCCCGCGGTCGCGGAGCTGCCGACGACGCCGATCAGCCCCGGCAGCAGCGCTGCCCCGGCGGCGCCGACAACGAGGCGGCGCGGCATCCCCTTGAGCGCGCCGCGAAGTCTGTCAACAAGCTTCATCCGTGCTTTCCTCATCCTTGGTTGGCCCATATTCGGGTCGAACTGCATGCGCTAGATATGCGCTAGGTGCAACAGTGCTCGTGTAGTCAACCACATCGTGGTGCGAACTCTCTCATCGAGAGCAGCGTGAAAGCCCGCGGCGGCGCGCCGGTTGGCGCGGCCAGCGGGCCGGTTTCGGCCCCGTGATGAATGTGCCCACGACGGATTTACCGCCGGTGAGCAGTCTCATCCGGCGTTGCTGTCGGAGGCAACGCGGTTCTGGTGCTGCCGCGGCAAGCGAGTGGCCAAAATTTTCTGCGGAATGACCGTCGGGGAGCGTCGCGGCGGGGCTCACGGGCCTGCCGCCGGCAACCCCGTGTAGGGGGCCACGCCGGATTCCGGTACTTCGAGTCCACACCTGAGCAGCTCATAGCGCGGGACACGGTCGATTCGATATTTGGTGAACTCGTAGGCGTGCAAGAAGTTCGACAGGAACCGACGCGGGCCCATCGGGCTGCGCACCGAATTCAGCACTGCCTGGGTTGCTGGGCAGTGCAGTGCTGCCTCGGCTTGGGTGACCCACTGCGCGTCAAGGTATCCCGGAACGCCCGGATACCACTTGACCCACGGGCCGTCGGCGATCACCCAGTCCGGGAACAGGTTCTTGTCGTGACCGATGCGGCCGTACTGCAACCGCGCGGTATGGGCGGCCAACGGATTGGCCAATCCGATCTGGTCGAGCACCCTGATGTCCAAGCCGACGTTCATGCTCAACATGCCGAGGTTGGTGAAAAAGACGGCGTGCGGCGCCTTTTGAGGTGCGCCGGTTGCCGACGGCGGGATCGGTGGCACCAGATCCCAGCGGTCGTAGTCGCCGGAGGGCAGCAGTAGCGCCCCTTCCGGGGTGTTATTGAGCGCCACCAGCACCGCGCGCATCCGTGGATAGTCCAGGTAGTCAGCGGCGGTCAGCGGATGTGCATGCCCGGTCGCCTGCGCGTAGAAGCGGCGCTCGTCGACGATGCCGGAGTAGGTGACGCGGGTGGCGCCGTCGCCCATTCCCGGCGAGTTCGCGGCCCACAGCGACCAGCCTGCGACCGCCAGCCACAGCGCGCTGATCGCCCCAGCCAGCCAGTAACCGGTCTCCCGGGAGAACTTCGTGCCGTCGGGAAACATCACCGGCACCACGGCCACCGGTGCCAGCAGACAAACAATCGGCACCAGCAGGACCCGCCCGTGCATGAAGTCGCCGCCCTGCCGGATCCAGTACAGGGCCTGCAGCAACCCACTGAACACAATGAAGGCCACCGCGGCGGCCGGGCTTTGCACGGTGCGCGCCAACCGTCCGTAGCCGGCTGGCGGTGCGTGTCGAATCCACCAGGGCCGACCACGGGTGGTCAACAACAACAGACCCAGCGCCAACAACAGCAGGGCGGGAACCCACAACGCATAGGGCTGGTTGAAGTTGGACAGATAAATCAGGCCGTGCGGCCATTTGTCACCGGCTGCGTCCTTGGCCAGCGCCGTGCTGGGGAACAGCAGCGCGTAATAGCCCATCCGGAAGATCTGATACGCCACCGGAAGCAGCCCGCCGGACACCACGATCAGCAACCGCCACCGCCAACCCTGTGCAGCGACCAGCATCATGATCAACGCCAGACCACCGATCAGCGCCAGTTCGGGACGCACCAGGACGCTTAAGCCCGCGACGAACGCCATTACGCCAATGAAGATTCGGCCCGGCGGATGCGATCGCAGCGCCTGCGACCAGCAGACCATCAGCCACCAAAGCAGCCCGAGGTAGGCCAGCACCAGGCCGCTTTCCAGCCCGGATGTGGCGAAATCGCGCGCCGGCGGTATCGCGATGTAAACCAGCGCGCCGGCCGGCAGCATCACCGCTCGTCGCTCCAGCAGGCTGGGCGCGTACAGCCGGCCCGTTCCCAACATCAGCAGCGCCATGCCCAGCAGGCTCAGCACCAGCGCCAGCGTCAGCGCCACGTATTCCATCCGCATCGGCCCGGCCAGCCAGCTTCCCGCATAGACCAGATAGGTCCACACCACCGAGGTGTTGGCCTCCACCCGTTCGCCCGCGTTGAACACCGGCCCGTTGCCGGCCAGCAGGTTGCGCACCGTCCGCAACACGATCAGCCCGTCGTCGGCGATCCACCGCCGCTGCCAGGCCCCCCAGCCGAACAGCACGGTGACCACCGCGACGCTCACCCACAAGCTGACCCGAACCGTCGTGTCGTAAGGAAACACCGGCCGGCCCGCCGGCGCCGACGCCGACCGGCGAGACGAGACCGGCGCGGCGCTAGCCGAACGCAACAGCAGCACCAACTGTTCCTATCCACGCCAGAAACAGCAGCTGTAACACCCGGTCACGCAACGCAATATCTTCCGGTTCCCCGGCCAGCCCGCCGTCGACGTCGACCGCATACCGCAGGATCGCGATCGTGAACGGGACCATCGACAGCGCGAACCAGGTGCCCGAGTAGCGGTCGCGCTCGAACGCCCACAGCCCGTAACACACCACCAACGCGGTCGCCGACATCGTCCAGACGAAGCGGAGATAGGTGCTGGTATAGCTCTCCAGCGATTTGCGGATCTTGGCCCCGGTGCGCTCGGCCAGTTGCAACTCCGCGTAGCGCTTGCCGGCCCCCATGAACAGCGACCCGAACGCCATCATCAACAAAAACCATTGCGACAGATAAATATCGGCGGCCACACCGCCGGCGATGGCACGGATCAAAAACCCCGAGGAGACGATGCAGATGTCGATCACCGCTTGGTGTTTGAGACCGAAGCAGTAGGCCAACTGCAGTCCGAGGTAGACGGCCATCACCACCGCCAGATTCGGCGTCAGCCACCAGGAGATGCCGAGCGAGACCACCCCGAGCACCGCCGCCAGGGTGTAGGCCAGCCACTCGGGCACCACACCGGCGGCGATCGGCCGGAACTGCTTGGTGGGATGCTGCCGGTCGGCCTCGACATCGCGGACGTCGTTGATCAGGTAGATCGACGATGCAGCCAGGCAGAACACCACGAACGCGACGGCTTCCTGGCGTGCCACGTCGACGTAGTCGTAATGGACGTCGGTGCCCAACGCGGCCACCGGGGCCGCCAGCACCAAGATGTTCTTCACCCATTGGCGCGGGCGGATCGCCTTGACGACTCCGACGATCAGGTTGGCCGGAGGTCCGGTCACCGGCACCACGTCCTCACCCATTCGGCACCTCACCTTTGAGCCGGCCGTCAACCCGCATGGTGACCGCTGCGACGGCGGCGCCAACGCCGACGCCGACGGCCACGTCGCTCGGATAGTGCACCCCCAGCAGCATCCGGGACAACGCCATCGGTGGCACCAGCAGGGCCGGCAGCGGTGACCCGGTGACCCGGGCCAGCAGGATTGCCGCAGCGGTGGTGGACGTGGCGTGCGCGGACGGAAAGCTCAGCCGACTCGGTGTGCCGACGTTCACTGCGACCGCCGGATGATCCGGGCGGGTGCGTCGCGCCAGCCGCTTGATCAGCACGGCCGCCGCATGCGCGGCGAAGGCTCCGGCCCCGACCCGCAGCCACGCCCGGCGCCGCCGCGGCTGCAGGAGCGCGCCGAGCGCTGAGGCAGCCAGCCAGCCGATGCTGTGCTCACCGAAATGCGATAGACCCCGCGCCGCGGCCAGCGTTCCCGGCCGATCGGCCAGCGCTGCTTGGACAGCCACCAACACAGCAAGTTCGCCACGCGGCGCGGCAGTTTCGGCCACGACGTCAGCCATCGCGAGGCACGCTGTCTGCCGTGTCTTTTCGGGCCCGGGGGGACGGCCCGCTGGCGGCGAACAGCACCGTCTCCCACTTCTGCTTGCTGGACAGCACCGGCAAGGCTTCGCGGTAGACGCGGCGCATCTCGTCGAACCGACTGGCCAGCCGGCGCTGACGGCGCAGCGATTGCCACAACAAGCTGAACATCTTCGCCCGGTCGCGCTGGCGGTAGACCACGCCGCGGCCGTCGGCCGTTGTGACGGTGGCGCCGTCGAGCGTGCACAGTTTGAACCACCGGGCGTCCTGGGTCGGCACGTTCAACTGCGGACGCTGGTGGTGTCGGGGGTCGGCCTTGGTGAGGTTGTGCAGCGTCCCGCGGGCCAGCCGGTAGCTGATGGCCAGGGGGTTCACCGGCGGCTTCATCTGGGTGTTTTTGCGTGACGGCGCCGGCAGTTCGCTGGCCGCCGGCAACACCACCGCATCTGGATAGGCTTTACGCAGCCGGTGCACCTCCGGTAGCGCGGATTCCAGGATCGAGAAGATGTGCTCCGGGCCGGCCAGGAAGTCGTCGATCGCCCTGTTTTGAATTGCGACCGTCGAATACTCCAGGCAGGCAAGGTGTTTCAGCGTGGCTTTCAGGTGGCTGCGCAGCAGGCCGATGATGTCGCCGTCCCAGTGCATGGCTGCCACCACCAACCGGTTACGCAGATGGAAGTAGGCCTGCCAGTCGATGGCGTCGTCCTTGTCGCTCCACGCCATGTGCCAGATCGCGGCGCCGGGCAGCGTGGCGGTGGGGTAGCCGTGTTCCGCGGCCCGCAGGCCGTAGTCGGCGTCGTCCCATTTGATGAACAGTGGCAGTGGTTGACCCAGTTCTTCGGCGACCTGCCGCGGGATCATGCACGTCCACCAGCCGTTGAAGTCGGCGTCGATGCGCCGGTGCAGCAGGTTACTGCGAATGTTCTTGTCGCTCAGGGAATATTCAGCGAAGTCGTGGTCATACTCTGCGTGCGGCGCCGCGGTCCACATGAACTTCGACCGATCGACGACCTCACCCATGATGTGCAGGTGGGACGGCTCTTGCAGGTTGAGCATCTGGCCGCCCACCAACATCGGCGACTTGGCGAAGCGGTGCAATGCCAGCACCCGCAAGATGGTGTCGGGCTCGATGCGGATGTCATCGTCCATGAACAGGATCTGCTGGCAGTCGGTGTTTTTCAGTGCCTCGTACATCACCCGGCTGTATCCGCCGGAACCGCCCAAGTTGGGCTGGTCATGGATCGAAAGCCGGTTGCCCAGTGCGGCGGCAGCTTCGGGGAAATCGGGGTGGTTACGGGCCTTCGTAGTACCTTGGTCGGGCACGATCACGGCACCGATCACGTTGTCCACCAATGGGTCCGACGTGAGCTCACGCAGTGCGCTGACGCAGTCGGCGGGCCGGTTGAAGGTGGGGATGCCGACCGCGATATTGGCCACGCCCGGCGCCGGCGCCGGCGCATACCAGCCGGCGCTGTGCAAGGTGACGTCGCTGTCGGTGGTGATGTCGAACCAGACCCAGCCACCGTCCTCGAACGGCTGCAGGCCGATCTCGAATTCGATCACCGCCGCCTGGTCGGCGTCGCTGGCAAATCCGCGCCCCTCGACGAAAATCCGGGCTCCGGTGGCCTTGGTCCGATACACGTCGACCCGCCCGGCGCCGGTCAGCTCGGCGCGCAGCACCACGGTCGTCAGCGTCGTCCAGCGCCGCCAGTAGCTGGCCGGAAAAGCGTTGAAATAGCTGGCGAACGACACCTGAGACTCGGTGCCGATCTGCAGCGAGGTACGCGTCGCGGCGTGCGCCCGTCGAGCGTTGGTCGTCGACTCCTCCAGGTATAGCTTGCGCACGTCGAGCGGTTCGCCCGGGCGCGGCAAGATGACACGGGCCAGTAGGCTCACGGCTTTCTCACTCATCCGCGGATGCTTTCCTCTAACGGCAGGCCATCGCGCAGGTGCGGCGCAACAACGTTGTCGTACATGTTCAGTGCGCTGGCAATGGCCATGTGCATGTCGAGATATTGATAGGTGCCCAGGCGTCCTCCGAAGAGCACTTTCGACGACGCCGTCTCGGCTTTGGCCCTGGCGCGGTATGCGGTCAGCAGGGCGCGGTCGGCTTCGGTGTTGATCGGATAGTAGGGCTCGTCCTCGTCGTCCGCGAACCGCGAGTACTCCCGCATGATCACCGTCTTGTCGGTCGGGTAGTCCCGCTCGGGGTGGAAGTGGCGAAATTCGTGAATGCGGGTGTACGGCACGTCCGGATCGTTGTAGTTCATCACCGGCGTGCCCTGGAAATCTCCGGTGGGCAGCACTTCGACTTCGAAATCCAATGTGCGCCAACCTAAGTGTCCATCAGCGTAGCCGAAGTAGCGGTCCAGCGGGCCGGTGTAGACGACCGGAGCATCCGGATTGTCGGCGCGCAGCTCGTCTCGGACGTCGAACCAGTCGGTGTCCAGCCGTACCTCGATGCGGTCATCGGCGGCCATGTTCTGCAGCCACGCGGTGTATCCGTCGACCGGCAGCCCCTCGTAAGTGTCGTTGAAGTAGCGGTTGTCGAAGGTATAACGCACCGGCAAGCGGGTGATGTTGGCTGCGGGCAGCTCTTTGGGATCGGTTTGCCATTGCTTGGCGGTGTAGCCCTTGACGAACGCCTCGTAAAGCGGGCGTCCGATCAACGAGATTGCCTTTTCCTCGAGGTTCTGCGCGTCAGCGGTGTCGATTTCGGCGGCTTGCTGCGCGATCAGCTCGCGCGCCTGGTCAGGAGTGAAGTAGCGGCCGAAGAACTGCGAGACCAAGCCGAGGCCCATCGGAAACTGGTAGGCCTGCCCGTCGTGCAACGCAAACACGCGGTGCTGGTAACCGGTGAACTCGGTGAACTGTCGGACGTAGTCCCACACCCGCTTGTTGGATGTGTGGAACAGATGCGCGCCGTACTTGTGCACCTCTATCCCGGTCTGCGGGTCGGGCTCGGAGTACGCGTTACCGCCGATGTGTGGGCGCTTCTCGACGACCAGCACGCGCTTGTCGAGTTGGGTGGCCACACGCTCGGCGATCGTCAGGCCGAAGAAGCCGGAGCCGACGACAAAGAGGTCGAAACGAGAAGTCATCGGTTGCCTAGGGTATCCGACTGCGCGGCTCCAGCCCGCTACGCGGCTCCGGGAGTGCCGGGTTGAAGGTGACATACGTCGAGCGTCGCGCACAACAGCGAAGCCACACATGGCGAAACAGCGCCCGCGAGGTGACGAAGGTCGCGATTGGTTCACGATTCGATATCGCCACACTAGTCCCAACAGTCACATCAGTACCATCGATCACGTGGCCTGGTATTCAGGCTCCATGTCGCGCTTCACCGGCATGACACCGACGACCATGCAGTCCAGATTGAGGAGACTTCCGTGCCGAACCGACGTCGACGCAGGCTCTCGACGGCTATGAGCGCAGTCGCCGCTCTGGCGGTCGCAAGTCCTTTTGCTTATGTCACTGTCTGCCAGCTAGCGGCTGATTCCAAGCCGGCGCCCGATCATCAGGAGTTCGTGCAGGCGGCCGTCATGACGGATCTGCCCAACGAACTGATGTCCGCCCTGACCCAAGGACTTTCACAGTTCGGGATCAATATGCCGCCGGTGCCGAGCCTGGGCGGCAGTCCCGCGGCGGTCTCGTCGGGCCTGACCAGTCCTGGCCTGACCAGTCCCGGTTTGACTTCGCCGGGCCTGACCGCGCCGGGTCTCACCGATCCGAGTCTGGCCACCCCCGGCCTGACCACGCCGGATGCCACCCCTGGTCTCACGACGCCGGGTCTGACCACGCCGGGCGCCACCCCTGGTCTCACGACGCCGGGTCTGACCACGCCCGGCGTGACGCCGGGCACGACGCCGGGTCTTACGACGCCAGGCCTGACTCCGGGTGCCACGCCGGGTCTGACCACGCCGGGTCTTACCGATCCGAGTCTGACCAACCCGGGCCTGACGACGCCGGGGCTGACCAACCCGGCCGGGTTGACACCTGGGCTGACCAGTCCCGCGGGTATCGATCCGTCGCTGACCAGCCCGGCTGGGACGCTGCCTGGCCTGACGTCACCCGGAGAGGTGCCGATCAGCGCACCGATCGGATTGGATCCGGGCCTCGGCGGGACGTACCCGATCCTGGGCGATCCGTCCTTGGGTGCCGCACCGGCAGCCGCATCGGGTGGCAGCGGCGGAATCGTCAACGACATGATGAGCGCCGCCAACCAACTGGGTGCCAGCCAGGCCATCGACCTGCTCAAGGGGCTGGTGATGCCGTCGATCTCGCAGGCTATGCAGGGCGCCGCACCGGCCGCAGCCGCCGTGCCGGTACCAACCCCTTAACGGAGTTCTGAGGTAAGGACCTGCCCCCTGACGGCACCGCAGAGTGAGCCCCGCGTTCGCGGCCAGACTCTGCGGTGCCGTTACCAGGCGGGCTAACTTCCCTCACTCCGGTGCCGTGTCGTATCACAGGCAACATAGGTCACATAAGTAACATCGGTTCGTGCCGCTCCGCCGCCATCCGCCCAGGCTGCTGTTCACCGCGATCGCGGCAACGGCCGTCATCCTGCCGTGGGCGGCGGCTCCGACTCGGCAACCCGGGGATCATCCGCCGGGTGGAGACACGCACCTGAGCCAGCAGCCACTGATCGGCGTTGGTGGCGGCGTCACGGTCCGCGAAATCAGCCAGCCCACACCTTTTTCGATGGTGGCGCTGACCGGCGGAGACCTCACCGGAACCTCCGCGCGGGTGCGCGCCAAGCGCGTCGACGGTTCCTGGGGCCGCTGGTATGACACCGAGACG
Organism: Mycobacterium sp. NGS51; assembly: GCF_059812525.1. Lineage (NCBI taxonomy): Bacteria > Bacillati > Actinomycetota > Actinomycetes > Mycobacteriales > Mycobacteriaceae > Mycobacterium > Mycobacterium sp. NGS51. The sequence goes on along the minus strand of NZ_JCALCV010000009.1, from coordinate 69,574 downwards.
CTGGGCCCCGACGGCGCCGATGGGGCGTCGCCGCACGTCGCGCGCGGCACCGAGCCGGTTTTCGTCGGCACCACAACCGCCGTGCAGATCGCAGTCAGCCGACCGGCCGGCGCGCCGGTGACTTCGCCGCCACCGAGTGCGACGGCCGCCAAGCCCGACCTCGGTTACCTGCCGGCGACGCTCGAACAACCGCTGCCGCAAAATCTCTCCGCGATCCTGATTTCGCCCCCGCAGGCGCCGGCCGATCCGCAGTGGACGCCGCCGACGGCGATCATCGCGCCAGGCCAGCCACCCAACGTCATCGGCCGCTCCCAATGGGGCGCCGACGACGTGGTGCGGTGCCACAACCCGCCGTACCACGATCGGCTGCATGCGAGCGTGGTACACCACACCGCCGAGAGCAACGATTATGAGCCGGAGGACTCGGCCCGGATCGTTCAGGCGATCTACGCCTACCACACCAGAATGCTGGGCTGGTGCGACATCGCCTACAACGCGCTGGTCGACAAATACGGGCAGGTATTCGAGGGGCGCGCCGGTGGGCTCACCGGCCCGGTGACGGGCGATCACACCGGCGGGTTCAACCGCGGCACCTGGGGCGTGGCGATGATCGGCAACTTCGACGACGTGCCGCCGACGCCGATTCAGTTGCGCACCATCGGCAGGCTGCTCGGCTGGCGGCTCGGCCTGGATCACGTCGACCCCTTGGGAACGGTCACGCTGACCTCGGCCGGCGGGGCCAACACCCATTTCGCGGCGGGGGCCACGCCCACACTGCCGACAATTTTCAGTCATCGAGACGTCAGCAACACCGACTGCCCGGGACACCTCGCCTACCCGCTGATGCCCGAGATTCGCAATACCGCTGCCCGGTTCAACGACCCGCCCGGGCCTGCTGACTTGGCGGCAGCGCTGGACGGCGGGGCGATCCACGCCCGATGGCAGGAAATGGGCGGAGCGAACGGCGCGCTGGGGGAGCCGACCTCGCCAGAAGCCGTCGCGGCCGGCTCCGCGCGGTATGCGACTTTCGACCATGGCGCGATGTACTGGTCGCCGGAAACCGGTGCGCAACCGGTGACCGGCGCCATCTACGAGGCCTGGGCCTCGCTGGGTTACGAGCGGGGCGTGCTCGGCCTGCCGACCAGTGCCGAGATTCAAGAACCGCTGTGGATCAAACAGAACTTCCAGCACGGCACGTTGAACTTCGACCGGGAGGATGGCCGCATCACCCGGGTCATCGACGGCGTCGCGGAGGTACTGCCACCGACCTCACCGGAAGGTCCGCCGGTACAACTCGAGCGCTTCTCGCCCCTGGTCGGCTAGACCCGTTACAGCCACCACCGTTCCAAGACGCGCGCCACGCCGTCGTCGGTGTTCGGTGCCGTGACCTCGTTGGCGGCGGCCATGACCTTGGGATGAGCGTTGCCCATCGCCACGCCATGCCCCGCGCGCAACAGCATCGGCACGTCGTTGGGCATGTCGCCGAAAGCCACCACATCGTCGTCGGTGATGCCCAGTGGCTGGGCCAGCTCGTCGATGCCAGTGGCTTTGCTGATGCCGGGCGGCACGATCTCGATCAGGCCATTGTTGGTGGAGTACGTGATGTCGCCCTCGACGCCCAGGTGTTTGGTCAATTCGGCTGCCATGTCCTCGCTGCGGGCACCGGCCTTACGGATCAGCAATTTGACCGCGGGCGCGCTGAGCAGATCTTCGATGGACACTTCGGTGTTGTCCGGGTTGAGCCAGGCGTGCTCGTAGCCCGGCGAGCTGATGAATTGTGGTGTGGCGGTGTCGTGCGCCCGGCTGCCGATCCTCTCGACGGCCAGTCCGGCGCCCGGGATGGCGCGAGCGGCGATGTCGGCCAGCTCCCCCAGTAAATCCACTGACAGCGTTCGGGCCGACACCACGCGGTCTGTCGCCGGGTCGTAGATGACGGCGCCGTTGGCGCACACCGCCATCGGGGCGAACCCCAGCGCATCGACGACCGGTTTCACCCAGCGCGGCGGACGTCCGGTGGCCAAGACGAACTGCGCACCGGCGGCGACGGCGGCGCGCACCGCCTGCCGGGTACGCGGAGTGATCGCGTCTGCATTGTTGACCAGGGTGCCGTCCACGTCGCAGGCGATGAGCGCCGGCAGTGTCATGGGCGGGTCACCGGGCGGAGCCCGTTGTTCCCGGCTTCCGCAGCGTGGTGTTGAGCTGCTCAACGTCGCCGGATGGCGGCAGCGGCGTACCGGCGGTGACGGTGATTGGGATCTTGTTGCGGAACACGTTCTTTGGGTGATCTTTGGGCCAGATCCGATGTGCACCCCAGACGATCAGCGGAATGATCTGCACCTGCGCTGCCAGCGCCAACCGGGCCGCGCCGGTCTTGAATGGGCGGAGTTCGAAGCTGCGGCTGATCGTGGCCTCGGGATGCAGCCCGACGAGTTCGCCGCGCTTCAACTCCTGCACGGCCAGTGCGTAGGCGTCCGAACCGTGCTGGCGGTCCACCGGGATCAGCTTGGCGTGGCGGATTACGTAGTTGACTGCCGCAACGTCCTGCATCTCGGCTTTGATCATGAACCTCAGCCGACGCCGCCGTTGAATTGCGGCCAGCGACGCCGGCAGCCAGTCCACATAACTAGTGTGGTTGAGGGCGATCAGAGCACCGCCGCGGGCGGGGATGTTCTCCAAGCCGTGGTAGGTGATCTTGGTCCCGTTAGCGGCGACCACCGGCGGGACGATCATTTCCATCAAGCGGAAAAATGGTTCTGCCATCGCATTCTCCTGCTCTTCAGGCCGCTCGGCGAGCGGACTATTCGGCTCGCCGGTTTCATCGGTCACCGTCCGCACGCTTGCGCGCCCGCTCGGCCAGTTCGGCCTCTTCGAGAACTTGGGCCTCGGCCAACGTTGGGGCACCGCCACCGAGCCGCCGTGGTACCCAGTACGCACCCTCGGGATGTGGATAGTCCTCCTGTACTCGGTGCAGCACCGCCGTCATTTCGTCGCGCAATTCGGATTCGAGCGCCTCGACGTCACCATGCGGCAACAGTGATGGACCGGCCGCCACGGTGATGGGGATCTTTTTACGGCCGAGGTTTCTGGGGTGGTCTTTGGTCCAGATCCGCTGAGCGCCCCACACGATCAGCGGAACGATCGGTACCTGCGCGTCCAGCGCCATCCGGGCGGCACCGGTCTTGAAATCCTTGAGTTCGAAGCTGCGGCTGATTGTCGCCTCGGGCATCAATCCCACCACTTCGCCCTCACGCAGCCGCTGGACGGCGACCGCATAGGCGTCGGCTCCCGCGCCGCGGTTCACCGGGATGGTCTTGGTGTGCTTGATCAGGAAATTGACCGACTTCACCTGCTGCATCTCGGCTTTGATCATGTACCGGATGCGCCGCCCGCGGTCATGCACGGCGAGGGCGGCCGGCAGCCAGTCGACATAGCTGGTGTGGTTGATGGCGATCACCGCGCCGCCGGCCTGGGGAATGTTGTCCAGCCCCTGGTAGGTGATCGGGCTGCCCACCGCCTTAACCAGGGCTTTCGCGGTGATCTCGAGTGTGCGGAATACCGGTTCCATGCAGCTACTCCGGTGCCGCCTCCGAATCGGAGGCCCGCCGGGCGGCCTTGGCCGCGGCGCGCCGGGAGGCTTCCTCGGCGTCCAACCGGGCGGCCTCCGCCAGCGTTGGGGCGCCGCCGCCCAGCCGGTGCGGGACCCAGTACTCGCCCGCGGGGTGCGGTCCGTAGGAGTCTTGCACCCGCTCGAGCAGGTGCTGCATGCGCGAATGCAGCAACACGGTCAGGTCCGGCGCGGGCAGCGTCGGCATGATCGGTTCACCGACCGCCACCGTGATCGGCACCTTTGGCCGCAGCAGCTTTTTGGGATGGTCTTTGGTCCAGATCCGTTGGGCACCCCACACGATGTGCGGGACGATCGGCGCGTTGGCCGCAATGGCCATCCGGGCGGCACCGGACTTGAGTTCCTTGATCTCGAAGCTGCGGCTGATCGTCGCCTCGGGATAGACACCGACCAGCTCACCGGCCTGCAGCGCCGCAACCGCGGCCTCGAAGGAGGCGGCGCCACTATCGCGGTCCACCGGAATGTGCCGGCAGCCGCGCATGATCGGCCCGGTCATCCGGTGGTCGAACACTTCCTGCTTGGCCATGAATCGCACCTTGCGCCCGCGATGCTGCTTGTAGGCGGGCAGGCCGGCGAAGGTGAAGTCGAAATAGCTGGTGTGGTTGATTGCCACGACAGCCCCGCCGGTCTCCGGCAGGTGCTCCACGCCGCTGACGGTGAACCGCAACCCCTGTAATCGCCATGTCAAGCGGGCAAGCTGAATCACAGTCCCGTACACCGGTTCCACCTCACCAACCCTAGTGTTTTGCCGCTGTGCGAGTGCGCGGGTAGTCAACACGGCCGGCTGCGCCCGGCGCCGCCGCGCTGGCGATCGCCGCTGGGTTGTTGCGCCGACCCGCTGCGCCCGGCGCCGCCGCGCTGGCGATCGCCGCCGGTCTGATGGCGCCGACCCGCTGCGCCCGGCGCCGCCGCGCTTGCGATCGCCGCCGGTCTGATGGCGCCGACCCGCTGCGCCCGGCGCCGCCGCGCTTGCGATCGCCGCTAAGCTCGGGGCGGCACCATCCGCTCGTCGAAAGGGTTTAGTGCAGGTCACCAGCGTCGGTCATGCCGGCTTTCGGATCGAGACGCAGGCGGGCAGCATCCTGTGCGACCCGTGGGTCAACCCGGCCTACTTCGCGTCGTGGTTCCCCTTCCCGGACAACAGCGGGTTGGACTGGGACGTCCTGGGCGATTGCGACTACCTCTACGTCTCACACCTGCACAAAGACCACTTCGACGCCAGGCTGCTCAGTCGCCACGTCAACAAAGACGCTGTGGTGCTGTTGCCGGACTACCCGGTGCCCGACTTGCGTGACGAGCTGGCCAAGCTCGGATTTCATCGATTCTTCGAAACCACCGATTCGCATCTGCATCGGGTCAGCGGGCCAAAGGGCGAGCTGGAGGTCATGGTCATCGCCCTGCGCGCTCCCGCCGACGGGCCGATCGGGGATTCCGCGCTGGTGATTTCGGATGGCCTCACGACCGCTTTCAATATGAACGACGCCCGGCCGGTGGATCTCGACGCGCTGCATTCGGAGTTCGGCCATATCGACGTGCACATGCTGCAGTACTCCGGCGCGATCTGGTACCCGATGGTCTACGACATGCCCACCCGCGCCAAAGAGGCGTTCGGCACCCAGAAGCGGCAACGCCAAATGGACCGCGCCCGCGCTTACATCGCACAGGTCGACGCCACCTGGGTGATCCCGTCAGCGGGCCCGCCATGCTTCCTGGACCCCGAATTGCGGGACCTCAACGACGACCGCGGCGACCCGGCCAATATCTTTCCCGACCAGGTGGTCTTCCTCGACCAGATGAAGGCGCATGGTCATGACCGGGGTCTGCTGATGATGCCCGACTCCACCGCCGATTTTTCTGGCGCACAACTGATCTCATTGCGGCACCCGGTTCCTGAAGAACAGGTCGAGGCAATCTTCACCACCGGCAAAGCCGCGTATATCGCCGACTACGCCGAACGGATGGCACCGGTGCTGGCTGCCGAGAAGGCCGGCTGGGCACCGGCTGCCGGCGAGTCGTTGCTCGAGCCGTTGCGCGCGGTGTTCGAACCGATCATGCTTGGCAGTGACGAAATCTGCGACGGTATCGGCTATCCGGTCGAGCTGGTACTCGGCTCAGAAACCGTGGTTGTCGACTTCCCGAAACGCACTGTGCGCGAACCTATTCCCGAGGAAAAATTCCGGTACGGGTTTGCGATTCCGCCGGAGTTGGTCCGCACCGTACTGCGCGACGACGAGCCCGACTGGGTCAACACCATCTTCTTGTCCACCCGGTTTCAGGCGTGGCGAGTCGGCGGCTACAACGAATACCTTTACACGTTCTTCAAATGTCTGACCGATGAGCGGATCGCCTACGCCGACGGCTGGTTCGCCGAGACACATGACGACACCGCGACGATTACCCTGGATGGCTGGCAGATGCAACGACGCTGCCCGCACCTGAAGGCCGACTTGTCTAAATTCGGTGTGGTGGAGGGCAATACCTTGACCTGTAACCTGCACGGCTGGCAGTGGAACCTGGAAAACGGCCGCTGCCTCACGGCGCGCGGTCACGAGCTTAGGTGCGAGCGGCAGTGAGCACGTCCACGCAACATTACGACGACGGTCTGGTCCAGTTGGACCGCACCGCAATCACCTTGCGGCGTTATCATTTCCCTTCGGGCACCTCGAAAATTATTGCCCTGGAAAGGATTCGCGGATATCAGGCCGAGCCGCTCGGGATGCTCATGCACAGGTTCCGGATCTGGGGGAGTTCAGACCTTCGTCGCTGGCTGCCGCTGGACATTCGGCGGCCGTTGAAGTCGACATTGATCACGCTGGACGTACCGGGGATCCAGCTGCGCCCCGCGTTCACGCCGGAGGACCCGGAGCAGTTCACCGCATTGCTGGACGAACTGCTGGGCCGGTCGGGTTAGCAGCCGGCGTCAGCCAGCGCCTGGTGCGCGGCGTTGTAACCGGGAATAAAGGTGATGCCCGGCCCGCCGTGGCAGCCCGCACTGCCCAGGTACAGGCCCCGGATCGGGATCGGCTGGCCGGCAAAGCCGTTGGGACCTGGCCGGTTGGGGCCGATCTGATTCGCGTTCAACAGCCCGTGGCAGTAGTCGCCGCCCGGGGCGCCGAACATCACACCCATGTGCCTGGGCGTGAAGGTGGTGTGCCGGATGATGCTGCCTTCGAAATTCGGTGCGAGGCGGGTGATCTTGTCGATCACGCGCTGACCCATGTCAACCTTGGCCCGGCCGTAATCGGCATCCCCTTCGATCGGGAACCACAACGCGAATGCCGATGCCGCGTGTTTGCCGTCGGGGGCAAGGTCTGGATCGTTCTGCGACGGGATCTGCAACACCACGGTCGGGTCGGCCGGAACCGTCCCACGGCGGCAATCCTCCCACTGCTGCTGGACTTCTTCGGGTGTGCAGAACAAGCCGATCGACGCCTGCATGGCAGGGTCGTCGAGCGCCTCGTAGGGCGCGGCGAATCTGGGCGGCTCCTCCAGCGCGAAGTGCATCTGCAGGTAGCTGCCGCGATGGTCGATCCGCGCGTAGCGCTGCCGGATATCTGCGGACAGCGCGGCCGGATCGATCAACTCGTTGAGCGTGAGGTCGGGCGCGATGCCCGAGACGACGACAGGGGCGGTGATGGTGTCGCCCGCCTCGGTGCGTATGCCGTTGACCTGGCCGTCGGTGAGCAGGATCTCGGTCACCTTGGTACGTAGTCGAACTTCGCCGCCGTGGCTTTCCAGCAGTTGGCACAGATGCGAGGTGAGCGCGCCGATGCCGCCGCGCAGCTTCTTCATCTGCATGGTGTCGCCGTCGGGAACACCGAGTCCGAAGGCCAGCGCAGCCGCGCTGCCGGGCGTGGCCGGCCCGCGGTAGAGCGTGTTGACGGCCAGCACGGTCATCGATCCGCGTAGCGCGCCGTGTTTTTCGCGGTCCGGAAGATAGCGGTCCAAGACGTCGGTGACCGAGCCGAACAGCATGTCGTCGATGGCTGAACGTTCGAATTCGTTGGCGGCACAGGCATACATCTGATCAATCGTCTTCGGCGGTGTCCCAGCCTCGAACCGGCCCAGCGCGCGGGTGGGCGCCTGGCTCCAGGCCATCAACCCGGCCATGCCGTTGACGGCATCAGCGCCGTGCACATCGCTCAAGTGGGTGAATAGTTTGACCGGATCGCTGTACTGGACCAGTGGGTCGTCACCCACTCCGCGCAGCGCGACTGACATGACGTCCAGGTCGATCGTCGGCAAGGTGTCCAGTCCCAACGCTTCGACAACCACGGCCGCGGTCGGGAACTGCACCGAGCCGGCGATCTCGAATCGGTAGCCGTCGAACAACTCGACCGTGGAAGCCATACCGCCGGCGTAAAGCTTGGACTCCAGACACAACGTGCGCAGTCCCGCGCGTTGCAGCAGCACCGCCGCGGCCAACCCGTTGTGCCCGGCACCAATGACGATCGCGTCGTAATCGGCCATCCGCATGCCCTCCCTGACTCTGCAGCGCAGGCTGGCATGGATCGTTAGTTTTGTCAATTATGACGAAACTGGTCGCAGCACGCGCAGCCGAAGCGAGTCGAGCGCCGCCCGGCATAACCGGGCCAGTTCGGCCAGCGACCGGTCCTCGCCGAGCATCCAGACCTCCATCGCGCCGAACACCGCGGCGCCGATGCAGCGAGCAGTCACCGTGATCTGCAGCCGGTCATCCGGCGTACGGGGACCGTCGGGCGCCAGTCGCTCGACGATCGCATTGGCGAAGTCGGCCTCCACCTGGCGAATATGCCGCACGATGCGTCCAGGATCGAGTTCTTGGGCCCGCAGCGCGGCAATTCGGGTCACCGCCTCGACGTCGTAGGGAAACGCGAAGATCGCCGCCTGCACCGACTCGATGATCGACTCGTCGGGCCGACGTGCGTTCAGTGCGGTGCGAAACCAGTGCAAGCCGGCGTCGTAGTCGGCGAATAGCAGGTCGTGCTTGGAGGTGAAATGCCGGTAGAAGGTGCGCAACGACACCCCGGCATCGGCCGCGATCTGCTCGGCTGAGGTGTCTTCGACACCTTGGGCTAAGAACCGCACCAGTGCGGCCTGGCGCAAGGCCTCGCGAGTGCGTTCGCTGCGCGACGTCTGCGGCGGTCGGGCCATGCCGGTAACCTACCGTGCCGTTCCACCGCCCGAAATGTCAATATTGACAAAACTGTGTGAGTTGCCGAGACTGCCCGCATGATGTCGCTTCTCGTACACGCAATATTGGGGCTGACGGTGATCGGCTTGATCGTTGCCTCGAACCCCGCCGTATTCGGCCGGCCGTCCGGCGGTTCCCGGTTCTCGGCGCTGGAGTGCCTGTATTACGTCATCGGCATCGCGTCGATCGTGTTGGGCTGGTATTTCAATATCCGGTTCGTGCGTGAGTATTCGACGGGATCTGGGAATCCGATTTGGGGACCTGGCAGTTGGTCGGATTACATCCGGCTGATGTTCACCAATCCTGCGGCCAGTTCGGCCAGCCAGGACTACACGATCATCAATGTCGTTCTGCTGCCGCTGTTCACCATCATCGACGGGTACCGGCGGGGCCTGCGGCGGCCTTGGCTGTATTTCGTGTCCAGCCTGTTCACCAGCTGCGCCTTCGCGTTCGCGTTCTATTTCGCCACGATCGAGCGACAGCACCGGCACGCGCAGTTGCGCGCGACGCCAACCGCGGTGGATGCCTAGCCGACTGGCTCGAGTAGTTCGGTGCCGACGAACGGCACCAGTGCCTCGGGGACCCGCACGCTGCCGTCGGGGCGCTGGTGGTTCTCCAAGATGGCCACCAGCCAACGGGTGGTGGCCAGCGTGCCGTTGAGTGTCGCGGCGATCTGCGGCTTGCCGTTGGCGTCCCGGTACCGGGTGGCCAGCCGTCGGGCCTGGAACGTGGTGCAGTTCGACGTCGACGTCAGCTCGCGGTAAGCGCCCTGGGTGGGCACCCACGCTTCGCAGTCGAACTTGCGGGCCGCTGAGGAGCCGAGATCGCCGGCCGCGACGTCGATTACGCGATACGGCACTTCGATGCGGGACAGCATTTCGCGCTGCCAGCCCAGCAGCCGGCTGTGCTCCGCCTCGCTGTCGGCCGGTGTGCAGTAGACGAACCCCTCGACCTTGTCGAACTGGTGCACCCGGATGATGCCGCGGGTGTCCTTGCCGTGGCTGCCGGCTTCCCGTCGAAAGCAAGACGACCAGCCCGCATACCGCAGCGGTCCCCCGGAAAGGTCCAAGATCTCGTCGGCGTGGTAGCCGGCCAGCGGCACCTCGGAGGTGCCGACCAGATAGAGGTCGTCGGCTTGGAGGTGGTAGACCTCCTCGGCGTGCGCGCCCAGAAAACCGGTGCCCGACATCACGTCCGGGCGTACCAGCACCGGGGGGATCACCGGGACGAAGTCGTTGTCTGCCGCGAGCCGGATGGCCAGCTGTAGCAGCCCCAGCTGCAGCAGCGCACCCCGGCCGGTTAGGAAATAGAACCGCGAGCCGGACACCTTGGCGCCCCGCTCCATGTCCAGAAGACCCAGCGACTCGCCGAGTTCCAAATGGTCCCTTGGGTTTTCGATAGCGGTCGGCTCACCGACGACATCGAGGACGGTGTAGTCGTCCTCGCCGCCGGCGGGCACCGGATCGAGGATGACGTTGGAGATCGCCATATGGGCAGCGGTGAACGCCGCCTCGGCTTCGGCCTGCTCGGCCTCGGCCGCCTTGACCTGCTCGGCCAAATCGCGGGCCTGCTGTAACAGCGCCGGGCGCTCGTCGGCGGATGCGGCGCCGACTTTCTTGCTGGCGGTCTTCTGCTCGGCCCGCAGTGAATCGGCGGACGAGATCGCGCCGCGCCGGGCGGTATCGGCCGACAGCAGGGTGTCGACCAGGCCCGGGTCCTCGCCACGGCTGGTCTGGGAGCGCCGGACGGCGTCGGGGTCTTCGCGCAACAGTTTCAGGTCGATCACGGCCTAGAACACTACTTTTGTTCGGCGCCGCACCGAGCGTTGGCCAAGGCCGGCACGCCCGGCGCCCACCTCGCAGGCAACTTTTGCATCAACTGTCACGCCGCGCATTGCGCCTGTCAGAATGGAGCCGATGTTGGACGCACTCGAACAGGACGATGCGCTCACCGACCAGCCGCAATCTCGGCCGGCTCGGTTCGGCTGGCTGCGCACCCTGCACGCTTCGGCAACCCGGCGGGCACTGCTGCTGACCGCGCTGGGTGGTCTGCTGATCGCCGGGTTGGTGACCGCGCTGCCGATCACCGGCGACGGCGGGCGACTCGCCGGCTACATCGACCCGGTGCCCAGCACCGGTACCAAGGGCAACGCCGCTTTCAACCGCGCTGCCGGCGGCGACTGCCTGATGTGGCCCGATCAGACTCCAGATGCCGCGACCATCGTCGACTGCAAGGACGAGCACCGGTTCGAGGTCGCCGAGTCAGTCGACATGCGGACTTTCCCGGGTTCGGAGTATGGGCCGGATGCCGCTCCGCCGTCGGCGGCCCGCATCGAGCAGATTGGCCAGGAACAGTGCGAGTCGGCGGTGCACCGCTACCTCGGTGCCCGGTTTGATCCGCACAGCAAGTTCACCATCAGCATGCTGTGGTCGGGCGACAGGGCGTGGCGGCAAGCCGGTGAGCGGCGCATGCTGTGCGGCCTGCAATTGCCCGGCGCCGGTAACGAACAACAGGTCTTCAAGGGCAAGGTCGCCGATCTCGACCAGTCCCGGGTGTGGCCGGACGGTACCTGTCTGGGTATCGACCCCACGACCAACCAGCCCACCGACGTCCCCGTCGACTGCGCCGCCCCGCATGCGATGGAGGTCACCGGCACCGTCAACCTGGTCGCCAAGTTCCCCGACGCGCTGCCTCCCGAACCCGAACAGGATGCCTTCGTCAAGGAGTCGTGTACCCGGCTCACCGACGGCTACCTGGCGCCGGTGCAATTGCGCAGCACGACGCTGACGCTGACTTACAGCACGCTGTCATTGCCGAGTTGGTCTGCCGGCAGCCGCGAGGTGGCCTGCAGCATCGGCGCGACACTGGGTAACGGCGGCTGGGCGACGCTGGTGAACAGTGCCAAGGGCGCGCTGATGATCAACGGCCAGCCGCCGGTTCCGCCGCCGGACATTCCGCAGGAGCGACTCAACCTGCCGCCCATACCCATGCCGCCGGCCAACCCCGGTGGAGGCGCTTCGTCATCAGCCGCCGGACAGCCCGATCAGCAACGGCAAGGCAACCAGCATCTGCCGCAACAGCCGGGCGCACCTGCCGTGCAGCCGCCACCGGCGGCACCCGCGCCGGCTCAGCCTCCCGCACCGCCGCCCCAAGCGCCGGTCCCGCCACCGGAGGCACCGCCGGCACCCCCGCCGCCGGCTCCGGAAGCGCCACCGCCGCCGCCCGCCGAACCCGCGCCGCCGCCGCCCGCCGAACCCGCGCCGGGGGGGTAGCCGGGTGGCGGTGCGCATGGACCCGCAGCGATTCGAGGAGCTGGTGTCCGACGCGCTCGACCTGATCCCGCCTGAGCTGGCCGCCGTCATGGACAACGTCGTGGTGTTGGTCGCCGACCGCCATCCGGACGACGCCGAGCTGCTCGGCCTCTATGAGGGCCTGGCGTTGACCGAGCGCGACTCCAACTACGCCGGGTCGCTGCCCGACGCGATCACGATTTACCGCGACGCGCTGTTAGACATCTGCGACTCCGACGACGACGTTGTCGACGAGGTGAAGATCACGGTGATCCATGAGATCGCCCACCATTTCGGCATCGACGACGACCGCCTGCACGACTTGGGCTGGGCCTGACGATCTCATCCCGGCCCGCCGGGCGCGGCACCACGGATCTGTCGGCGCAGCGTGCTAAGAACGGGCCATGAGTACAGGCTGCCGCGATTGCCGGGCCGGCTTGGATCACTGCCACGGCACCATCATTCGACATTCACTGCGCCGGTCGGAGTGCACCGAGCTGGACTGCACCAGCCCGGAGCTGATGCCGCACGCCTTCGTGGTCGACTGCGACGCGGTCGGCTGCGAGTGCGCTGAATCCATCGCGCTGGCGGTCTGATCGCCGACTGCCCGGGCGGTCAGCCCATCGGGTCGGTGCCGGATTCCACGGCGTCGGCCACCGGTGTCGCCTGCGGCTCGGGAGAAAACGGCGGGGACAGCGCGCCCCACTGCACGCAACTCCAGCGCCCGTCAGTGATGGGCGACAACACCACCGACTCGGCGTTACCCAAGTGGTGGTCCAGCACGAAGCTGCCGTCGACTCCGGCCAGTACGGCCGCGGCCAGCCGAATCGCAGCGCCGTGGCTGACGACGACGATGTCGCGGTCCCACTCGTCGTCGTCGAGATAGCGCATCCGCAGCTCGGTCAGGACCGGCACGTAACGGTCCAGCACCTGGTTGGCGGTCTCGCCGCCCGGCAGCGCAACATCCCAGTTGCCCTCGTGCCAGCGCTGGTAGATGGCATTGAACTCGGCGACGGCGTCGTCGTCGCTGCGGTTTTCCAACTCGCCGACCTGCACCTCATGGATGCCGGTGACTTCGCTGGCTGACACGTCGACTGCGGCGCCGATCTCCGCGGCGGTCTGTGCCGCCCGGGTGGCGATCGAGTGCACCAACAGCCCCGGCGGTCGCAGGCCGTTGTGGGCGAACGCGCGCGCCTGATCGCGGCCCAACGGCGTCAGCTCGCTGCCCGGCGGGCGGGTGTCCAGCCGGCGGTCGACATTGCCGAAGGACTGACCGTGCCGCAGCAAAACCAACCGGCCGCTCATCGCCGCCGACCCCGTAACCGCGTCAGCCAGCGCGACGCCTCGTCAAGTTGCGGTGGCGCGGCGCCCGCGGCCACGCCGGTAGGCCAGGAACCCAGATAACGCACGTCCGTACAACGACGGTAGAGCGCTTTGAGTGCCTCGCCGACCGCGTCGTCGTCGATGTGCCCCACGCAATCCAGAAAAAACACGTAGGTGCCCAACTCTTTTCGGGTCGGGCGGGATTCGATCCGAGTGAGGTCGATATCGCGGATGCCGAACTCGATCAATGCCGCTACCAGGGCTCCAGGCGCATTCTCGATATGCAACACCACCGACGTCCGGTCGGCCCCGGTACGGGCGGGCGGCGGACCCGGCGGCCCGACCAGCACGAATCGGGTGCGCGCGTTGGGCTCGTCGACGACCCCCTCGGCCAGCGCGGCCAACCCGCGGTGGGCCGCGGCCAGCGGCGAGCTCACCGCCGCGTCCACCAGTCCGTCGGCGACTTGCTGCGCGGCTTCGGCGTTGGAGTTGGCCGGCTGCAATTCGACGGTGGGCAGATGCTTGGCCAGCCAGCGCCGTACCTGTGCAGCCGCGACCGGGAAGGCGGCCAGCGTCCGCACGTCGGCCTCGGCGCGACCAGGTTTGACGGCGATGGAAAACGCCACGTCCAGGGTCACTTCGGCGAACACCTGCAGCGGCGACCCGATGGCCAGACTGTCCAGCGTCGGCACCACCGACCCGTCGATGGAGTTCTCGATCGGCACGCAGGCGTAATCAGCCTCACCACTCCGGACGGCGTCCAACGCAGCCGGTGTGCTCACGACCGGCACCGCGTGCACCGCGTCGGGACTCTGCTGGGGAACCATGCCGGCATCCCGCATCTGGAGCAGCGCGGCTTCGGTGAAGGTCCCCTCGGGTCCGAGATACGCGATACGAGCCACGACAAAACCCTATCGGGTCGACAGTCTTGCGCCGCCGCACCCGAGCTAGTTAAGTTAGGCTTACCTCACTTGAAGGATGGTGATCGATGACCCTCGCCAACTGCGCCACGCCGACGACCGCTGAGCGGATCCGCAGCACCTGCTTCCGGGCCGGCGGTGCGCTGCTCGCTGTCGACGGGGCGGAGCCGGTCACCACGCCGCTGCACCACCTGCTGGCCGACGGGTCGTTCGCGGTCCTGGCCGCCACTGATGGGGAAGTGGCCGAGCAGTTGGCCTGCGCTGCGGCAGGGGCGCAAGCTGTGCTGGAGCTGGCCGACTACGCGCCGTTGCCGCTGCGTGAGCCGGTGCGCTCGCTGGTGTGGATCCGCGGCCGGTTGCGGCCGGTGCCGCTGCCCGTGGTGGGCGAAATGCTTGACCTGATTGCCGCCGAGGACCCGAACCCGGCGCTGCTGCAGGTAGAGACGGCGGCGTCCCGGCCCGCCATCGACGGCGACACCCGCTACGCGCTGCTTCGGCTGGAGATCGAGTCAGTGGTGGCAACCGATACCACCGGGGCCGAATCCGTCGGGGTCGCCGCTCTGCTGGCCGCACGCCCGGACCCGTTTTGTGCGTTGGAGACATGCTGGATTCGGCACCTCGACACCGCGCACCGCGATGTGGTGGCGCGACTGGCCGCCAGACTGCCCGCGCGGCTACGGCGCGGCGACGTGCGACCGCTGGGTATCGACCGCTACGGGGTGCGGCTGCGCGTCGAAAGCGCCGACGGCGACAGCGACGTCCGGTTGCCATTTCGCCAACCGGTTGACGACGTCGTCGGGCTCAGCCAGGCCATCCGGGTGCTGATGGGCTGCCCATTCGTCAACGGCCTGCGGGCCCGCGGTTACTCGTAGCCGGTTTCGCCTCGACCCCCAGCACGGTGACGGCCGTCAGGTAATGCGACCGGTTACCGTGTCGAGGTGACCGCACCCGATCGCCAACTGGTGCAGCCACGCGCGCTGTGGATCGAGGTCGGCGTCGTACTGGGCGTCACGTTCGGCTTGGCCGCCGTCACCGCGGTTCTGCAACTCACCGACGCAGTACTGCGGAATTTGAGCGCGCAGCGGATTCCGCTCAACCCGAAGCGGTCCTACTTCGACCTGATTGATCTGGGGCTGAACGCGGCCTTCATCGGGCAACTGATCGCCTGGGGCGGGCTCGGCCTGTACCTGTTGTGGCGCAGCGGCTTCACGCCTGCCCGGATTGGCCTCGGCCGCTTTGACTGGCGTACCGATCTGTGGGGCGGTGTCGGTCTGGCCGCGCTGATCGGATTACCCGGGTTGGGTCTCTACTTCGCCGCGCGGGCCATCGGGCTCAACGCCGAGGTCGTCCCGTCCAGTCTGAGCGACACCTGGTGGCGGGTGCCGATATTGGTTGCGGCCGCGTTCGCCAACGGCTGGGCAGAAGAGATCATCGTCGTCGGCTATCTGCTGACCCGGCTGCCCCAGCTGGGCGTCAACCCGCGGGTGGCGCTGGCATGCTCCAGCCTGCTGCGCGGTAGCTACCACCTCTACCAAGGCTTCGGCGCCGGCCTCGGCAACATCGCCATGGGACTGGTGTTCGGATACGCGTGGCAACGCAGCGGCCGACTGTGGCCGCTGGTGATCGCCCACGGGTTGATCGACACGGTGGCCTTCGTCGGTTATGCGCTGCTGGCCGGCCACCTCGGATGGCTGCGCTGATGAACCGCAACCGGCCGACCGGACCGCAACGTGAGCCGTCGCCGATCATCCAGCGCGAGATCGGCTCCCGACCGCGCCATCCCGTTCCGCCCCCACCAAACCGAGCCACCAAACCGCAACGCGCTCGTCCCAGCCGGCCTCGGCGGCGTCGCAAACGCGCGTGGGGACAGGTGATTTCGTTGACGGCGCTGATCGCGGTGCTGTTGACCACCGCCGCAACACTCGGCGGTGCGCTGTGGATGGACACCGCGCTGCATCGGCAACCGGTGCTGGCCGACTATCCCGGTCGGCCAGCCTCCGGGCGCGGCACCACCTGGCTACTGGTCGGGTCGGATAGCCGAGAAGGGCTCACCGCCGAACAGCAGCAGGCTCTGACCACCGGCGACGACATCGGCAACGGCCGCACCGACACGATCCTGGTGGTACACGTGCCGACGTTCGGGTCGACGCTTCCGACAACGATGGTGTCCATTCCCCGCGACTCCTACGTGCCGATCCCCGGTTATGGGCGGGACAAGATCAACGCGGCGTTCGCGATGGGCGGCGCGTCGTTGCTGGCGCAGACGGTCGAACAGGCCACCGGTCTGCGACTCGACCATTACGCCGAAGTCGGATTCAGCGGGTTCGCGGTCCTTGTCGATGCCCTGGGCGGCGTCACCGCTTGCCCGACGGCGCCGATTGACGATCCGCTGGCTGGGATCGACCTATCTGCCGGCTGCCAGACACTCGACGGCCGCACCGCCCTGGGTTACGTGCGCAGCCGCGCCACTCCGCGCGCCGACCTCGACCGCATGACCAACCAGCGGCAATTCATGTCGGCGCTGTTGCACCGTGCCACCAGCCCCGGGGTGTGGCTGAACCCCTGGCGCTGGTACTCGGTGCCGCGCGCGGCGGCCGATGCGCTGACCGTCGACCAGGGCACCCACGTCTGGGACCTGGCCCGGTTGGGTTGGTCCTTGCACGGGGCGACGACCACGGTGACGGTGCCGATCGGCGAATTCACCGGCAGCGACTCGGGCTCGGTCGTGGTGTGGAATCACGATGAAGCCGCCCAATTATTCGACGCGCTGGCCGCCGACGCGCCGGTGCCGGCGGCGGTTGTCGAGGGGCAGCCGTAACAGTCGGGTGAACAATTTCCTGACCACTCGCCATAAGCTCGCCTACCAATATATGAGAACGGCCGATTAAAGCATTAAACATAGCCTTGCATAACTTAGGCAAAGCTCGCCTGAGTAAGTATTACCTTGGATGACAATAGCCTCTGACCTGGAGTAGCGTTGCCGTCATGACCGATCGCGATGCCCACCGAACAAAATTCCATGCATTAATGCAGGAACAGATGTATAACGAATTCACCACCGCACAACAATATATTGCAATGGCTGTCTATTTCGACGATTCCGACCTGCCTCAGCTGGCAAAACACTTTTACAGCCAAGCTGTGGAAGAACGGAATCACGCGATGATGCTGGTGCAATACCTGCTCGACCGCGACGTCCGCGTCGAGATCCCCGGCGTGGACCGGGTACGCAACCAATTCGACACGCCACGGGATGCATTGGCGCTGGCCTTGGATCAGGAGCGGTCCGTCACCGACCAGGTGAGCCGGCTAGCCGCCGTCGCGCGCGACGAAGCCGACTATCTGGGCGAGCAATTCATCCAATGGTTCCTCAAGGAGCAGGTTGAAGAGGTGGCATTGATGACGACGCTGTTGCGGGTCGCCGACCGCGCCGGAGCTAATCTGTTCGACCTGGAGAATTTCGTCGCTCGTGAAATCGGTTCGGCGCCTCGGCAGTCCGAGGCACCGGCCGCGGCCGGCGGCCGGCTGTAGTTTTGGCGATCGCCACTAGTCCTGGTGGCGACCCGCTGCGCCCGGCTTCGCCGCGCTTGCGATCGCCACTAGTCGAGCCCTGCGCCGGTCAGTCCGTCCTGCAGCCAAGCTTTGACGCGGCCGGGGTGGCGGGTGGCCAGCCATGCCACCCCCACTTCGCGGCAGAAACGGACGTCGTCGTAGTGGTCGACGTTCCAGCAGTACAACGCCCGCCCCTGGGCCGCGGCGCGGTCGACGAGCTCGGGATGCTCACGCAGCGTCGCGATCGACGGCCCTACCGCGGTAGCGCCAACGGCCGTCGCTGCACTACTGCCTAGGTATCGGGCAGCCTTACCGAGCAGCACCGTGGGCAGCAGTGGCGCGGCGCGCCGGACACGCCACACCGCGGCTGCCGAAAACGACATCACCACTGCGCGTGATCGATCTGCGGAGGCGGGGGTCGCGATGCCGAAGCGCTGCAACAGCGCCAGCACTTTGCTTTCCACCAGCGCGCCGTACCGCACCGGGTGCTTGGTCTCGATGAAGATCTTCACCGGTCGGTTCCAATCCAGCACCAACTCCACCAATGCGTCGAGCGTCAGCAGACCGCTGTCCCCGTGTCCACCGTCGGGACGCCAGCTGCCGTGCCACGCCCCGTATTCCAGCTCGCGTAGTTGTGCGAGGGTCATCGTGCTGACCAGACCGGCGCCGGTCGACGTCCGGTCCAGCCGGCGGTCGTGCACACAAACCAGATAGCCGTCGCGGGTAAGCCGGACATCGCATTCCACGCCATCGGCCCCCTCTTTGAGGGCGAGGTCATATGCGGCCAGCGTGTGTTCCGGCCGAGCAGCCGAGGCGCCCCGATGGGCGACCACGAACGGGTGCCGGGCGAGCACCTCGTCGGCCGGCGTCATACTCCTATGCTGCCGGTTCCGCACCCTCCAACTCAACCGCCGGAGCGGATCCCGCTGCACTGCCGTGATCGTCGGGAACCATCACCCACCGGCGGGTAGGCCGCTCGACCGGCTTGCGCTCGAATCCCTCGAAAACCCGCCCAGCGGCGGCCACCGTGGCCGCCGCCACCAGGTAGGCAAAGATCATCGCCACCGTGTTGTTCGCAATACCCTGAGCATCCTGAGCTCCGCTGGTGGCGATGGCGAAGAGCGACACCGCGGTGCTGCCGATCCACATGATCCACCAGAGCAGGATCGGCTTGCGTAACCGTTCGTAGATGCCCTCGGTGTCGGCTAATTCGATGACATAGACCGGGGCCCACACCAAGTTCAGCAGCGGCACCAGACAGCCGGCCCACAGCGCTCGAGGCCCACGCCGCTCTGGTCTGCCGCAATTGGCGAAGGCGGCGGCCCGGCGCGCGATCAACCATCGGGTCAGCACAATCACGCAGGTGACTACCACCGCGATCGCGGCGATGCTTGCCAGCACTCCGAGCCAGAACGCGGCACCTGCCACGATCGGGTTCAGCAGCGTGTTGCGGTTGATGACGAGCAGCAAGTAGCGCACGACATGCACCAGTGCGGCAATGCCCAGCACCACGACGCCGGCGAACAGCGTGCTGCGCACCCATGCCACCGTTGGCCCGCGCTCGGCGCTCGGCATCGGAGCCGGCCCGGTGGGGCCGGCCCGGTCTGCCAGGCCCCATCGGGGTATGACTGCGTAGCGCGGGGTTGGACCCAGTGGCACCCGACGCCGCCGCGCAGGCGGCGGGGCACCGGGACGCACCGCGATCCACCGGTAGCCCGGCGGCAGCCGGGGCGCTGTCCGCTGCGCACCGACCGGTTGTCCGGCACCGCGCGGCGCCCAGCGCGGATCGGTGGTCGGCGCCTCGCTCGAGGGCGCCAGCAGTGTCCCGCGGCAGCGGGGGCACCACACCCGCTGGCGATCACGCACATTCCAGCGTGTGCCGCACTGGGAGCACACTTGGATCACCGGACCAGCTTAGTGACGAGGGCAAGCCCGGGCGGCGCGGCGGGTCGCCGCCATGCAAGGCGGTCAGACGGTGCCGGGTCTGCCGTCGTCGGTGATCACGGGCCGCCCGGCGCCCGCCCAGGCCAGCATTCCCCCGCCGACATTGACAGCGCGGTAGCCGATTTGCTGTAGGTAGTGCGCCACCCGCATGGAGCGGCCACCGACATGGCAGATGACGTACAAGTCAGCGCCGGGATCGATCTCGGCGAGCCGCGCCGGCACCTCGCCCATCGGGATGTGTTGAGCATCTGCGGCGTGGCCACGCTGCCACTCGTCGTCTTCGCGCACATCCAGCAGCACCGCCGCGGCGGCTTCGAAGTCGGCGGGCAACGCAGCGACGTCTACTTCTGCGACCACCGGTTCACCACCCATGCGGTCGATCTTGGCATGTGCCCGCGAGTTGTGCAGCGTGCCGCAAACGCCAGCAACCAACAGCTATCCACAGTTTCCACAGGTTTATTCACAGGCCACTGTGCGGCGGCGCACCGTCGAGGCAGTTCCAACAGGCCTGTTGGAACCGCGGTTGTGGATAACGACCGGATAACGGGCACGTCCGTCGACAGCCCGACGGACGGCCGAGCGAAATGTATCGTCACGCTAAACACCGGCCCGCGACTGCCCGACGGCCGTAGTCCGGATAGGCGGCCGGTCCGTCCGAAACCCGGACAAGGCGCGGCGCCGGTTCGCACGCGGCCATGCTGCAGTGCAGGTCAACCGCCTTTTGGCGGATCAATTTTCCCCGCGCTTCACGAGGCGTTATTATCGCGACCACCGAAGTTGCTTTGTGACTCATCTCACTGGGGGCGTGTTGGACGTGCAGGTCAGGGTCATTCGATGACGACACAACCGATCGGGCCGCAGCCGGCGGCGTCGTCGTCACATTGGTATGCCGGCTCGCCTGCGTGTAATCGCTCCTACTTGGTGGCGGGAGTGCGCGCGGGTCTCATCGCCCTGGTGTTGCTGGCTGTCCTCGTGGTCATCGTTTTGGTCTAAAGACGCGTCCGCCGGGTATGCAACTCGTTGCACTCGTTGTTGCGGTGCGCGTAGTCATGGAGCAGGGTTGATTACGCTAGCCCCCCGCGGGGTGAACGCCCTGCGAGTGCAGCGTCGGACGCAGCTCACCATCGGTCGTCAGACGCAGCTCACCAACGATGAAGGAAAGGAACCCCGTGGCTGAATACACCTTGCCAGATTTGGACTGGGACTACGGAGCGCTCGAGCCGCACATCTCGGGACAAATCAACGAGCTTCACCACAGCAAGCACCACGCGACGTACGTCAAGGGTGCCAACGATGCGCTGGCCAAACTCGACGAGGCGCGCAGCAAGGATGACTACTCCTCGATTCTGCTGAGCGAGAAGAACCTGGCGTTCAACCTCGCCGGCCACGTCAACCACACGATGTGGTGGAAGAACCTGTCCCCCAATGGCGGTGACAAACCGACCGGTGAGCTCGCCGCCGCGATCGACGATGCGTTTGGGTCGTTCGACAAGTTCCGCGCACAATTCACGGCGGCCGCCAACACCGTGCAGGGATCAGGCTGGGCGGCACTCGGGTGGGACAACCTCGGCGAGAAGCTGCTCGTATTCCAGGTATACGACCACCAGACCAACTTCCCGCTGGGCGTCATGCCACTGCTGTTACTTGACATGTGGGAGCACGCGTTCTATCTGCAGTACAAGAACGTCAAGGCCGACTTCTCCAAGGCGTTTTGGAATGTCGTCAACTGGGACGACGTGCAGTCGCGCTACGCGGCTGCGAGCTCGAAGACCAAGGGATTGATCGCCGGCTGACTTTCGAGCAGTACCGGGGCGTCGCGGTTATCGCGGCGCCCCGACTTTTTGGCCGTGATCCTTTTGCGACACCGGCGATTGATTGGCCGTGTCGGCTTGCGGGTATTCCAGCGCTAACGCATGCTGAGCACATCGACCCGCTTGCATATCGCGGAGGGCCACATGGAAACAGGGTCAGGCCGGGCCGTCGAAGTCGCCCCATTCCACTCCCATGGCGCCCTGAAAGGGTTCGTGATCTCTGGCCGTTGGCCTGATTCGACCAAGGAATGGGCGCAGCTGCTGATGGTGGCCGTCAGAGTTGCGTCGCTTCCTGGATTGCTTTCTACAACAACGGTATTCGGTGCTCGTGAAGAGCTGCCGGATGCACCTCAGCCTGGCACGGTTGGGCTGGTCCTCGCGGAGGGGCCCGTCGTCGGCGAATCAGCGGTTGCCCCAGGCTATTTCGCCGACCACCAGCCGCCCGCGTTGCTGATGTTACATCCGCCATCCGAGACGACACCGTCGTTGCCTGAATGCAACGGAGCAGCTTCGGGATGCGTACTGTTGCCGGGGCTGCCGTATCTGGGCCTGGAACATCGCGCAGCATGGGTAGAAGCCGAAGCCGACGGCACCATCACTTCGATGGTCAGTCGCGTCGGTGTCGATCCCATCAGCCACCCCGATACCGCGATTTTGGCGATGCTGCTTGCCGCATAACGAATTCCGGCGACCGCCGACGATTGGGCGAATCATTAATAGCCGCACATCGAATCGAGAAATACGGCTACCCGAACTCCGTCGGCCCGCTGGTGCGTTTCGGGTACGACCGCTAGCCTGAGGGCGATTGTCGAAGGGAACCGAAGGGCCCTGGCCCTCATTCATCGGGTCACACACTGGCGAATAGCCGGCCGGCGAGCCAGTCCGACCCGGGCATTGGGAGAGACCTTCGACCTGACGTTGGACGAGCGAAGGGAAACCTCGATCGTCAGCGACGCGCTGAAAGGTCACCAAACATGCTCGCAGCC
Organism: Mycobacterium sp. NGS51; assembly: GCF_059812525.1. Classification (NCBI taxonomy): domain Bacteria; kingdom Bacillati; phylum Actinomycetota; class Actinomycetes; order Mycobacteriales; family Mycobacteriaceae; genus Mycobacterium; species Mycobacterium sp. NGS51. The sequence goes on along the minus strand of NZ_JCALCV010000009.1, from coordinate 46,950 downwards.
GCGCTACTGAGCTTCGGAGTGGTCTTCCTCGCCGAACTCGGCGACAGGTCGCAGCTCATCACCATGACGTATGCGCTCCGTTACCGCTGGTGGGTGGTTTTGACCGGTGTGGGCATCGCCGCTTGTGTGGCGCACGGAGTCTCGGTGGCCATCGGCCACTTCCTGGGTCTGACGCTGCCGGCCAAGCCGATGGCCTTCGCGGCCGCAGTTGCGTTCCTGGCGTTCGCGGTGTGGACGTGGCGCGAGGGCACCAATGCGGGCGACGACGTCCGCCCCGTCCGTGAGCCCCGGTTCGCGCTGCTCGCCGTCGTGTCGTCGTTTCTGCTTGCCGAGTTGGGGGACAAAACCACGCTGGCGACCGTCGCGCTGGCGAGCGACAAGAACTGGGCCGGCGTTTGGATCGGTACGACGGTCGCCATGGTCGTCGCCGACGGCCTGGCGATCGCAGCGGGCATCCTGCTGCACCGGCGGTTGCCGGAGGGGCTGTTGCACGTGTTGGCCAGTCTGCTGTTCCTGTTGTTCGGGTTGTGGATGCTGTTCGACGGCGCGCTGGGCTGGCGCTGGGTCGCCGTCGCCGTGACCGGGTCGGCCGCGCTCATCGCGGGAACCTTCGCGGCGGTGCGGTTCATCCGCCGGCCGCCTGCCGCGGCCTCGATCCCAGAGGCGTCGCGGGGCATCAGTTGAGACGCGTTATAGGACCGACAGCAAAGTTGGTTCTCGGCCCGTCCTCGCCGCGTGCTGGTTGCCCGGCGCTAGCTTCGCCCACCCGAGCGAGGCACCGTGCGCCAGTGCCCGCGACGACGACGACGAATCTGCTGCACAATTCGCTTGGTGCATCTTGTGTATGCGCTGTGTGCGGCAAGCGTTGCGTTTCGGTGTTCTGTCAACGGCGGTACCGACCGCCCTCGCCAATTCCGCAGGGGTTTGCACTTGGTTGTGGCGATAAGTGTCGCTACGATGATCAGCAAATACGTGCCTGAGTCATTCGTGCTACCAACCTGGTGGAGGTCATATCGATGAGCACGACGTTCGCTGCCCGGCTGAATCGCTTATTCGACACCGTGTATCCGCCCGGACGTGGGCCGCATACATCTGCTGAGGTGATCGCGGCGCTGAAGTCGGAAGGCATCACGATGTCGGCTCCCTACCTCTCGCAACTCCGCTCGGGCAACCGTACGAACCCCTCCACGACGACCATGGCCGCGCTGGCAAACTTCTTCCGTATCAAGCCGGCTTACTTCACCGACGACGAGTACTACGAAAATCTCGACAAAGAGTTGTCCTGGCTGGCCACGATGCGTGAAGAGGGCGTCCGTCGTATTGCGATGCGCGCCAGCGGCTTGTCGCCGGAAGCGCAGCACGACATCGTGCAGCGGGTCGACGAGCTGCGGCGCAAGGAGCACCTGGACGCCTGAGCCGCCGCGACCTGACGACCTGTCGCCGGTTCGGTCCGTTAGGGTTGGCCCATCGATCGCGTTAGACGTAGGGCGATACGCACCGAGATACCGGGGAGGCGGCCGGGAATGGGCCTGTTCCGCAAGCGAAAAAGCCGCGCATTGCGTCGTGCCGAGGCCCGGGCGATCAAGGCGCGCGCCAAACTCGAGGCCAAGCTGGCCGCAAAGAACGAGGCCCGTCGTCTCAAGTCCGCGCAACGCGCCGAAACCAAAGCGCTCAAAGCGCAGTTGAAGGCTCAACGGGACAGTGACCGCTCAACAGTGAAGGCCGCCGAGGCCCAGCTCAAGGCGGCGCGCGAGGGCAAGTTGTTCTCGCCCAGCCGGATTCGGCGGGTACTGACCGTCTCACGACTGTTAGCGCCGGTCGTGGTGCCACTGGTTTACCGGGGCGCGACGGCGGTACGTGGACTGTTGGACCAGCGCCGAGCCGACCAGCTGGGCGTTCCGCTGGCACAAGTCGGGCAGTTCTCCGGGCACGGCGCGCAACTGTCGGCCCGTGTCGCCGGCGCTGAGCAATCGCTGCGAACAGTGCAGGAGAATAGGCCCAAAGACGCCGAGACCAAGCAATTCGTCGCGGCGATTTCCGAACGGCTCCGTGACTTGGCAGCAGCCGTGACTGCCGCCGAAAATATGCCCGCCCCACGTCGCCGCGCCGCCCACGCCGCAATCTCCAAGCAACTCGATGAGATCGATGCCGATTTGATGGCACGACTCGGATTGGCCTGACGTGGCCTCACGGGCGTTGATCACGGCCGCGGCGGCCATCACCCTGTTTCTCGGCCCGACGATCGGCATCGCGCCGGCGTCGGCTCATGTCCGGGCGGTCAGCGACAATGCGGTGCGCGGCGGCCATGCCCTCGTCACTTTTTCGGTACCCAACGAGTCCACGACGGGAGCCCTCACCACCGCACTGACCGTCACGCTCCCCGACGTGGCTTCGGCGAGTACCGAATCCATGCCCGGTTGGACGGCTCGCCTCGACCGTGACGTCACGGCCGGCACCGTCAAGTCGGTCACCTGGACGGCCGCGTCCAACAGCGGTATCCCAGCGGATCAGTTCGCACTGTTCCGGATATCGGTGACGCTGCCCGACGCGGATACCGTCAGCTTCCCGGCCGTCCAGACGTATTCGGACGGGTTGGCGGTCACATGGGACCAGCCGCCCATGCCCGACGGGGGTGAGCCCGAACATCCGGCGCCGATGCTGACGCTGGCAGAGCCGACCGCGTCGCCGGGACAGCACACGGCTGCTGCCGACTCGCGAACCGCGGCAGTTTCGGGCAGCGGTCTGCAAAGCCGGCCGGACAACACTGCCCGGTTACTGGCCGGCGCGGCCCTGCTCGTCGGCGCCATCGGTATTGCCGTTGCGCTGGTTCGGCGGCGGGCATGACACGGCTGGCACGCTCGGCTGCGGCGGGGCTGCTGCTGGTCGCGATCGCATGCACCGCGCTCGGCACCGCCGGCGTTGCCGCTGCGCACGCGGTACGGGTTGCTACCGACCCGGCCGAGAATGCCGCCCTCAGCACCGGCCCGAGTCGGGTCAGCGCCACGTTCAACGAGCGGTTGCAACCCGCCTTCGCGGCGATGAATGTCCTCGGGCCGGACGGCCGCGTGTGGTCAACCGGTGAACCGCTGGTGCAGGGCGCGGTGGTCAGCATCGGCGTGCGGCCGCTGGGTCCCAGCGGCACCTACACGGTGAATTACCGAGTGACCTCAGCCGATGGCCATGTGGTGTCGGGATCGTGGACGTTCCGACTGACGGTGCCCGGCACCGGCGAGCCCGGGCCCTCCCCATATCCGGATGACACCTCGAACGACGCCGCCCCCGTCTGGCCGTTCGTGGCCGGAGCTGTGCTGGCCGTTGGCGCTGCCGCATTCTGGACGACGCGACGCCGGTCCTGACCCCGACCAGCAGACACGGCCAGCGGTCGACAACCCCGGCTGGCATGATGGAGCCCGACCGCTGGTGCCCCGCGACTGGTGTACGCGACGAGAAACTGCAAAGGAGCAGCCGCATGGCAGACCCGCAGGATCAACCGGACAACACACCCGACGCCTCGCCCGAGGACGCACCCGGCGCCGGACCGACGCCGCCCGCACCACCTGCGCCGCCCGCCGACGAAGCGCCGCCGCCCGCGCCACCCGCCGACAAGGCGCCACCGCCCGCACCGCCTGCCGACAAGGCCCCGGAGAAAGCCGCAAAGAAGGCCGCTGCAAAGAAAGCGCCCGCCAAGGCGGCAAAAAAACAAGCACCAGCCAAGAAAGCCGCCAAAAAGGCACCGGCCAAGAAAGCTCCGGCCAAGAAGGTACCCGCTAAAAAAGCCCAGCCCAGTGCCGCCAAGCCGGGCGACACCAACGGCCAGCTGGCCGCTGGCGCCAAAGAAGCTGCGGCACAGGCGAAGTCAACTGTAGCCGCCGCAAAGAACCCGATGTCCGGGCAGCCAGCGGTACCACCGCCGGCGGGCCGTTCTGCCGTTCCGCTGGCGGTGGCTGTCGCGGTCTGCCTGCTGGCGCTGCTGCTGGTTCGCCAGCTGCGTCGGCGCGGCAACGGAAGGTGACGGTGACCTTTCGGCCCACCGCCGACCTGGTCGACGACATCGGGCCTAATGTCCGCAGCTGCGATACCCAGTTTCGCCAGTTCGGCGGCCGCACGACATTCGCCGGACCGATCAGCACCGTACGGTGCTTCGAGGACAACGCGTTGTTGAAGTCGGTGCTCTCCGAACCGGGTGACGGCGGGGTGCTGGTGATCGACGGCGGGGGCTCGTTGCACTGCGCGCTGGTCGGTGACGTCATCGCCGAGTTGGCCCGCTCCAACGGCTGGAGCGGGCTGGTTGTGTACGGCGCTGTTCGGGACGCGTCAGCTCTGCGCGACATTGATCTCGGCGTCAAAGCACTGGGCACCAACCCCCGCAAGAGCACCAAAACCGGCAGCGGCGAGCGCGACATCCCGGTCGAGTTCGGCGGGGTGCGGTTCATACCGGGTGACATGGCCTACAGCGACGACGACGGGATCGTCGTCGTCGCTGCGGCGTCGGAGACCGTTTAACGCTGCTAGGCCGAGACCGCCACGGCTGCAGGGCGTTTGCTGAATCGCAGTGATTTCTCGTCCACCCTGCCGTACCGGATCAAGCGCATGTCGAGCAGATAATTCTGCTTGAGCCGCCAAGGCGCCTCCGAACCCGACTTGGGCAACAGGTGCATCGAACGCCGGAAGTAGCCCGGAGTGAAGTCCATGAACGGCAGCTCGTCGATGTCAGCACCCGGGTGCTGCGGCTCCACGGTGTCAAAACCCTTGGCGTCCATATAGTTCAGCAAGCGGCAGACGAACTCGGAAACCAGGTCGGCCTTGAGCGTCCATGAGGCGTTCGTGTATCCGAAGGTGATGGCGAAATTCGGAATCCCGGAAAACATCAGGCCTTTGTAAGTCATCAACGAGGTCAGGTCGATGGGCTTACCGTTTTTGGACGGCTTCACTCCGCCCAACAACTGCATATTCAAACCCGTGGCAGTGACGATGATGTCAGCCTTGAGTTCCTCACCGGAACTGAGCTTGATACCAGTCTCGGTGAACCGGTCGATGGTGTCGGTGACAACGTCGGCCTTGCCGTGCCGGATGGCGCGGAAGAAGTCGCCGTCGGGCGCCAGGCAGAGTCGCTCGTCCCAGACTTTGTACCGCGGGCCGAAGTGCTTCTCAACGTCGTAGCCTGCGGGCAAGCGGCGCTCCGCCATCGTCATCAGCAGGTTGCGCATGAATTTCGGGAACCACCGTGACAGTTGATATTGGCCGGTGCTGAAGCCGATCGCCTTCCACCGATTCACAAAGTGCGCAGCCCTGGCGGGCAGGAACTTGTTGGCACGCACGGCAACTGGGTCCACTCCGGGAAGTGACCCGATGTAGGTCGGGGAGCGCTGCAGCATCGTTACGTGTCCGGAGCCCGAATTCACCAGGGCCGGAATGAGAGTCACCGCAGTGGCGCCGGAGCCGATCACGACGATCTTCTTGTCCGCGTAGTCCAGATCTTCGGGCCAGTGCTGCGGATGGATGATGGTCCCCGCGAAGTCCTCCGAGCCCGGGAAGGTCGGGGAGTAGCCCTCGTCGTAGTTGTAGTAGCCGCTGCACGCGAACACGAACGATGCGGTGATGCGCTTTTGCTGACCGTCGTGTTCGACGGTCACGGTCCACTGGTTGTCGGCATCGGACCAGTCCGCGGCGACGACGCGGTGGCGGTATCGGATGTGCTTGTCGATGCCGTTTTCAGTGGCGGCCTCGTTGATGTAGTTCCAGATCGAGTCCCCATCGGCGATGGATTTGGCCGACCGCCACGGTTTGAACCGGAAACCGAGGGTGAACATGTCGGAGTCGGACCGGATGCCGGGGTACTTGAAGAGGTCCCAGGTGCCGCCGAGATTGTCGCGGCGTTCCAGGACTGCATAACTCTTCGACGGGCAGCGTTCCTGCAGGTGCCAGGCCGCACTAATGCCGGAAATGCCGGCTCCGACGATGAGCACGTCGAGGTGTTCGGTCATAGCGCCACAGTATCAACACGGTGTTGAGTGGGTCAACAGCCTGTCGAAATTCTCAACACGATGTAAAGTAACCAGCGTGGCCACCCCCAGTACTACGCGCGCAGTCCGCGGCCGGCGCTCGACGCGTCCGTCGGGCGACGACCGGGAGCAGGCAATTCTTGCGACTGCCGTGCGACTGCTCCAAGAGCGGTCGTTCGCCGACATTTCTGTCGATGACCTGGCCAAGGGCGCGGGCCTGTCACGGCCGACCTTCTACTTCTACTTCCGGTCCAAAGAGGCGGTGCTGGTATCGCTGCTGGAGCCGCTGATCGCGCGGGCCGACGCCGAGTTCGACGGCGCTGTGCAGCGGCTACCCGCCGATCCGCGCCGGGTGTGGCGCAGTGGCATCAAGGCCTTCTTCTCGGCATTCGCGTCCCATCCGGCGGTGGCCCGGGCGGGTACGGATGCGCTGGCTACCAGTGCCGAGATCCGCAGCGTGTGGTCGAGCTTCATGCAGAAGTGGATCGACCAGACTGCGGCGATGATCAATGCCGAACGAGCGCGCGGCGCAGCACCGGAGACCATTTCCGCGAGCGATCTGGCGACGTCACTGAACCAGATGAACGAACGCACGATGATGGCGGCACTGTCTGCCGAGCAGCCGGCGGTCCCCGAGGAGTGCCTCGTCGACACCCTTGCCCACATTTGGGTCAGCAGCATCTACGGAGAACCCACCTAGCCCGTCAGTCTCTAATGCGAACATATGTTCGTGCGATGCGCGTCCGGCCCAGCAGCCGAGATCCTGCACGCCGACTTGGACTCGTTCTACGCATCCGTCGAGCAGCGCGATGATCCGGCGTTGCGCGGCCGCCCGGTGATCGTCGGCGGCGGCGTGGTGCTGGCTGCCAGCTACGAGGCCAAAGCCTATGGCGTGCGCACCGCGATGAGCGGCGCGCAGGCGCGCCGGATGTGCCCGCATGCGGTCGTGGTGCCACCACGGATGCGGGCGTACATGCGGGCCAGCGGCGCGGTGTTCGAGGTGTTCCGCGACACGACGCCTCTGGTAGAGCCGATCTCGGTAGACGAGGCGTTCTTGGATGTATCCGGGCTGCGCCGGGTTTCGGGCCTGCCGGTGCAGATCGCGGAGCAACTACGCGTCGATGTGCGTGATCGCGTTGGGCTGCCGATCACCGTCGGCATCGCCCGGACCAAGTTCCTGGCGAAGGTCGCCAGCCAGGAAGCCAAACCCGACGGGTTGCTGCTGGTGCCGCCCGAGCAGGAGCTGGCTTTTCTGCATCCGCTGCCGATCCGCCGGTTGTGGGGGGTGGGCGCCAAGACCGCCGAGAAGTTGCGCGCGCACGGGATCGAAACGGTAGCCGATGTCGCTGAACTCAGCGGCTCCATGCTGGGGTCACTGGTGGGCGAGGCGATGGGTCGGCAGCTGTATGCGCTGTCCCACAACATCGACCGCCGTCGGGTGTCTCCCGGTGTGCGCCGACGGTCGATGGGCGCCCAACGCGCACTTGGGCGCGCCGGCAACTCGATGTCGTCGGGAGAGATCGACGCGGTCGTGATCGCGCTGATCGACCGGATCACCGGACGCATGCGGGCAGCAGGCCGCACCGGACGAACTGTCGTGTTGCGGTTGCGATTCGATGACTTCAGCCGGGCCACTCGGTCGCACACCTTGCCGTGGGCGACGTCGTCGACGCCGCCCATCCTCGCCGCCGCGAGGTTCCTGGTCGCATCGGCCGCACCGCTGATCGCCGAGCGCGGGCTGACGATGGTTGGGTTTGCGGTCTCGGAGATCGACCGCAGCGGTGCCGAGCAATTGATGCTGCCGTTCACCGCGGGTGAGGCCGAACCCCGGTCCCTCGAAGCCGCCGTCGATCGGGTTCGTAGCCGCTACGGCAAGGCGGCGCTGACCCGCGGTGTTTTGGTCGGCCGCGACCCTGGACCCGAAATGCCCCATCTGCCGGACTGAGGTGATCTAGGGCTGCGTGGTTCCGATTGGCAGCGGGCGATAGTCGGGCCACCAGTACTCGTTGCCAATGGTACGGATACGCGCACCGATCGCTGAGATCGCCGTTGGTCTGTTTGACCACGTCGGCCACATCGCCAATTCCTTTGCGGGCAATCGGAAGTAGGATCTGCTCACGGTCCACGCCCGACGGCGCTCCCACCCTGATACCGTTCCTAAACACTGAGCGGAACTGAGTTCTGCTCGGTGGGCGGCCTCGAACGGTGTTGGGTCGCCTGGTTGCCCGCGTTCTTGTGTCCGGGTGGGTGCACGGATCGTGTCGGTGGTCCAGCCTCGGGGTGTCGGGTCTGCTCGCGTCGTCGGGTGGCGGGTCTGGCCTGGCCGGTCCGACGCCCGGCCACATCACTCTGGTGTGGTCGGGGCGACTTGACCACGAGTACATCTGCGCCGAATGGGTAGCCCTCGCGGCCGCCACGTCGCCAGTACGGTGGCTGAGGTCCCGTCACACCGGCGAGGGTAAACCGTCCGCCGCGTGTCATCGACAGCGTGGTTCCCGGAAGCCGGTTTGCCGGTCAATTTGCTGCATTAGCGCCCGAGGGGGCATTGGTACGCTTTGCTGGACGGTAGGAGCGGCATTGAATATCTTCCCCGACCCGTTCAAAGTGCTCAACGGCCTGCGGAGCGGCGTCAAGGATGCCGGCCAGTTGGTTCACGATGTTGCCACCGGCAATGTCCATGGAATCGTGACCAGTGGCCGGAGCCTTTTTGGCGATGTAGGCGATGTTCTCCAGGGTCTCGATGGCCTCGGTGTGAGCCTGGGCCCGGTCCCAGCGACGTATGCGAAGAGTCCATTCGGCAAACTGTCGGACTCGGAGGTCCTGTCCGCAGCACAACTCGTGATTGAAGGCGAGAGAGCGCTGACGGGTTCTGGTGCGCCAGAAGACGGCAATGGCTACCGTGAATCGGCCAAGCGATTGGAAGAAACCGTCGAAACCCTCGTCGACGCTTCGCCGCACCCCGACCGGTGGGACGGGAAAGCTTCAGAGGCCTATCAAGAGACCAACGAAACTCATCGGAGGCTCACCTCGAATGTTCAGGTCGCCGACCATCACGTTGCGGCGATCCTCAGCACCGAGGCCGGTCAGGTCAGCCGAACCCGACAGACCTTGGACGACACGTCGCAGTACCTCTACGACTACGGCCTCTTCACCTCATGGATGAATGCATTTCCTCCACTCAAGCTCGTGAAGTTCGGCCTGGACTCGACCGCTGCCGCCACCGCGTTGACAACTACAAACGTCACCATGATGACCCTGGTCAAGAACGTGGCCGAGAATGCGCTGCGTATGCGCTCCAATCTTGACAAATACCAGAAGGCGACCGAGGACAGGACTGGGAATCCTGGGCAAAACCTTGGTCCTGGCGCCCCTTTCGTTTCGCAGAAAGTCGACATCGGTGCGGGCCTACCCAGCCGCGCCAATCCGGGCAAACCGTACACGGTTCCGGCACCGGACGGACCTCCAGGGAATTACCCGCCCGCCACTCCGTACGGTCCGTCGGCGCCGTCGCCCACGCCTGCGCCGCACCCATAGAGAACGAACTGACTCAGGAGACGGGATCGATGACCGACCAGCAGATGAATCTTCACGTTCTCACCGAGCACATCGACAAACTTGCGGAGAAGCAACACACCGCGGCAGACAAGATCACCGGGGCGAATCGAATGACCGGCGGAGACATCGCCTACAAGGTCTTCAGCACGCATGGCGCGGTGTGTTCGCCTACCAGCATGGTCTTTTCTGGCGTCGATACGGCTCGCAAAGCTGCCGGCGCCGCATTACACAAAGTGTCGACCGAGTTGGCGGAGAAACTGACCACAGCGGCGAGCAACTACAACAGCACCGATTACATGTCGGGCAAGATGCTCGACCGAAATATGTGACCCGTGGCTGGTGGCGGACCATTCGACGGGCCCTGGGAGGACGACGACGAGGACGGCAGCGCTGGCGAAGAGTCTGTCGCTGACGCCTTCGACGCGTACCTTCCGCCCCGACAAGCAGACGACGATGTCGATGATTCGTGGGATGCGTCGCCGCCGAACGAGAACGATGACGATCAGGATCTGACCTACCTCTTCACCGCTACCAATCCCGCCGGAACGGTGTCCGCCACGGCACTGATGGACGGCAGCGTGATGCGAGTCGAACTGGCACCGACGGTAACGAAAATGACGGAAGCCGAACTTGCTAAAGAGATCACGACCACCTCGATACTTGCCCGCCAGCAGGCTCGGGCCGGCCTGTATGCGGTAATCGCCCATTTTGGACGCCAACTGGGCCACGACGAAGCCGCGCTGCGCAACCTTCTCGAACACGAACTACATCTGCCGTCCCCGGACACCGTCTACGAAGAACAGGCAAGGATCTTCGCCGCCCACTATGACCAAGACTCCGGTCCTTCGGCGAACTGAGTGCGAAAGTCCTAACTATGGCGTGGAATAACCCAGTTTCTCCTGCTTCAGAACGGCGCCGTCGATGGCCGATCGTGCTGGCTACCGTCGCTATTGCCACGGTCGTGGTTGTCGCGGCCACGGGTCTAATCGTGTGGTGGCAGCGCGACGATGACACCCGTGCGCGCCGTGCCTGGCAGCCACCGGCACAGACGTTTTTGGAGGAATCGATGCGCGTGCAGCCTGCCCCAGGCTGGCGAACGAGTGTCACCGGTCTCGGCCTGCCCCCCTCGACGCCCGGTGTGACGGGCCAAAGCAGGATTGCCACCGACGACGACCCGTTTCACTCTTTCCCGTTCGTCGGAAACGTAGGCGACGATGCATATTTCATCGGCAAAAGCCCGGGTCCCCCCGATCCGCAATGGTGGCTGGTTGGTATCGACGTGCGCGATGGGCGTCGTTTGTTCCCGCCGGTGCGATTGTCTTCTGAGATGCCACGACCCGAGTGTTTCCTCAATGGGCCCAACGCCGTGTTGTGCTTACGCAGCACAATCAACGAGGTCACCGCCTGGGTGATCGACGCTCACACCGGTCGGGTGACGTACACCGGCCCGAGCAGCCTTAAAACGTATCCTGCGACGCTCACCGTCCATCAGATTGGTATTTACGCCGTTGCCACGACCGAGAATCAAGGTGTTTACGGTGTCGGGCCACACGCCGAGACCACCTGGTTCGTCCCCGGTAGCGGGCACGTCGACCATATGTATCCGCCTCCACGTGACACCGCACCTCGGACGCTCGCCACGCAGGCCGCGACCGGTCGCGGAGTTGATCGGAGAGTGGTTTTCTCACTCAGTGACGGCACCGTCATCCAGCCAAAGTTGGCCGATGATGCCGAGCAGCAGGTTACCGTCTTCTATCCGGGCGGCTTCGCCGCGGAAATTCGCGTAGGCCAGGAACTTTCGCGGGTCGAGTTCTTCGACGACAGCGGTAATCGGACGAGCCGAAGAAGCATAAAGGGCAGTCTCGTGAACTTCGAGGCGCTGGACTTGCCGTTCCTCAGGATCAAGGATGATTGGGCGGTCTACAGCCCCGACGGCGGCAGGCTACTGAAAGTCCCCGGCGACCCGCCGGCAATGGCTCGCCTGATCGGGACCACGCTCTACGTCGGGGCGCCCTGGGACACGATGGGCCCGCACTGGCAGCAATACGATCTGCGAACTGGTGCGCAGGGAAAGGCGTGCGACTACCAACTAGGTTCCTCGGACTACATCGGCACGGAAGGCACTGTGGCCGTAGTCGAGCTAGGTAACCCCAACGTCGGGCGCGTGACGGAAGCGTATGACCTGGCGACCTGCGACACCTTGTGGACGGTCAGATCAGCGATCGGATCATTTCGACAGGTATGGCGGATCAACACCACATTGGTCCAATTGTCCGACGACGGAACAGAACTCGTGTCTCTGGTCGCGCCGAGCTAAACGTCCCTACGACGCCGTCCAGGCCAGCAGCTTGTCGACAGGCCAGGTGTTGACGATCCGGTCGACGGGAACGCCGGCATCCAGCGCCCGTTGTGCGCCGTAGCCGAGGAAATCGAGTTGGCCCGGCGCGTGCGCGTCGGTGTCGATACTGAAATCACAACCGATCTCCAGCGCGAGGGCCAGCAGCCGGCTTGGTGGATCACGCCGTTCCGGCCGGGAGTTGATCTCCACGGCGGTGCCGTGATCGCGGCAGGCGGCGAACACCGCCTCGGCGTCGAACTTCGATTCCGGTCGAATGCCGCGATTGCCCGCGACCAAGCGCCCGGTGCAGTGGCCGAGCACGTCGGCATGCTCGTTGGCGACGGCCGCCAGCATTCGCCGGGTCATCGACGCCGAATCCATCGACAGCTTGGAGTGCACGCTGGCCACCACGACGTCGAGGCGTTCCAGCAGTTCGGGTTCCTGGTCCAGGCTGCCGTCGTCGAGGATGTCGACCTCGATACCGGTCAGAATGCGCATCGGCGCGAACTGCTCACGCAGCCCGTCGATGACATCGAGCTGATTGCGCAGACGGTCCGGCGACAATCCGTTGGCGATGGTCAGCCGCGGCGAATGGTCGGTCAGCGCACAGTATTCATGGCCCAGCGCCGCCGCGGTGGCCATCATCTCCTCGATCGGGGCCGAGCCGTCCGACCAGTTCGAATGCAGATGCAGATCACCGCGCAACGCGGCGCGGATGTCGCCTCCGCCGAGGTCTTTTGCGCCAGAACGTAATTCGATCAGATAATCGGGTTCGCGTCCCGACCAGGCCTGGTCGATCACCTTGGCCGTCTTCGGTCCGATCCCCGGCAGCGACTGCCAGCTATTGGCCTGGCCGTGCCGTTCCCGCTCGGCATCATCAAGCGCCTCGACAATGTCGGCGGCGTTGCGGTAGGCCATGACGCGGCGGGGCTCCTCGCGCGCCCGGTCTTTGTGGTAGGCGATCTCACGCAGCGCGGCTACCGGATCCATCACACCAGTGTGCCCCGAGCGGCTAGGACGCGAATTGTGCCGCGACGAACCCCGCCAGGATCACCGCGAAGCCGCCCATCTCACCGACGATCAGCAACGCCATCGACACCCCCGTGGCGCGGGTGGGGTGCTCGAATTGGTTGGTGGTGTCACGCAGTGCGCCGTGGACGATATAGCTCACGATCGCGGCGACGAAAAAGAACACCACCACCAGGGCCGCCGTCAGGTTCACCCACGTTGGCCAGGCGCTCAGCTCGACGAAAGCCGCGATCAGCAGCGTGGCGAACGAGTAGAGCAGCGCGGCGCGGTGCGCGATGTCGACGTAGGGGTGTGCGCGGTGGTCATCGGCAACGACGATCTGCCGGTACTTCCAGACGCCGAGAGCGAGTGCGAGCAGGAAGGTCAGCCCAGCCGCCAGCAGGGTGATTTTGGTGTCGATTCCGAGGTCGCAGCACATGGTCCAGCGAGTCTAGCCGCGCGGTCACCGGTCCTCGAGGACTACGGTCGGCTCATGCGATTCGCGTTCAAGACTTCACCGCAACACACCACCTGGGCACAGATGCTGGCCGTTTGGAAGGCGGCCGACGATATCGACGTCTTCGAGTCTGGGTGGACCTTCGACCACTTCTATCCGATCTTCAGCGATGCCACCGGCCCGTGCCTGGAGGGCTGGACGACGTTGACCGCGCTGGCTCAAGCCACGACGCGACTTCGATTGGGCACCTTGGTCACCGGCATCCACTACCGCCATCCGGCGGTACTCGCCAATATGGCGGCTGCGCTGGACATCATCTCCGACGGCCGGCTCGAGTTGGGCATCGGCGCGGGATGGAATGAGGAAGAGTCCGGCGCCTACGGCATTGAACTGGGCAGCATCAAAGAGCGCTTCGACCGATTCGAGGAGGCATGCCAGGTGCTGACCAGCCTGCTCAGCCAGGAGACCACCGACTTCGACGGCACGTACTACCAGCTCAAAGTCGCCCGCAACGAACCCAAGGGGCCGCAGCGACCGCACCCGCCGATCTGCATCGGTGGCAGCGGCGAGAAGCGCACACTGCGTATCACCGCGCGGTACGCCCAGCACTGGAACTTCGTCGGCGGCACGCCGGAGGAGTTCGCACGCAAGCGCGACGTGCTGGCGGCCCACTGCGCAGATATCGGCCGGGATCCCAAGGAGATCCTGCTGTCTGCGCACTTGTTCCTCGGTGACGACCGCAACTACGGGCAGGTCATCGAAAATGCGGCCGCGCTGGACGCTGAAGGTCTGGACTTGGGCATCGTGTACATCGCCCCGCCGCACGACCCGGCTGTGGTGGAGTCGCTCGCCGAGGCGATCCGCGGGTCAGGACTGTGCGGCTAGAGCGCCCAACTCACGGAGACACGGTAAACGTGGTGTCGTAGGTTTCCGGGTTGTGCGGCATCCCGTTCGGATTCGTGCAGATGCTCACCCGCATGTGCACGACCCATTGTCCGTGCTCGTTGTGCACAAATTCGGTGATGGTCGGCCCATACGGTGAGCCCCATCTGCTGGCGCTGTCTTGGATCGGGCCCACGAGAAGCTCGGGCACCGCGTCGAACAATGCCTCGGGAGTCCGTGCCACCACGCCCTCCACAGGTCCGGCGTCGGTGGCGCCCACCAACAGGTACCCCCCGCCATTGGGAAGCGCCACGATCTGATTCTCCCGGTTACCGTTCATGGCGCCGCTGAAGGTTTGGTATGGCTGCGAAGGCAGCAAGTTACCCCAGTCCCGGCTTTTCCCGACGGGCTCAGAGCGCCACATCGCGCGATCGCCCGCTGGGGTGTTTCCGACGATGATCATGCGCCCGCTCTGCGTGTCAAAAGCACCGCTGGCCCGTGAAACACCGTCCAGGACGTACAAACGTCGTTCCAGATCAGCGAGATCTACCACGACCGTCTTCGGCACCGGGAAGCCGAGATCACTGGTGCCGCCGCTGTTCTCATACCGCACGAGGGCAAAGAACGCGTAATGCTCGCCGTTCGGGCCAATCGCGGTACCGGTCGGAATGGGCCGCGCTAACGGATTTCCATTCGCACCCCGACGAACCGGCAACGGGTTGTCTCCGTCGTATATCCACGGTATTTGCACCTGCGGATAGCCTGATCTGCCATCGGCGGCGACGCCATTCCCGCCGAGCCGGATACCGGTGCCCGGGATCGCCGCGCCCAAGTCATCGTGTTTTTGTTCAACGGGGGTGTGCACCGTCGCCGGCCCGTGGATCGTGGGGCCTGCGCCGCCCAGGTTGCCCGATGTTTCGGTGACATGGCCCGGCAGGCCTTTGATGGCATTCCGCAAGTCCTGGGCGAGCCTGCGGTCTTGAGTGTCGTATTCGGCCAGCAACCTGGCCAACGACACCGAGTTGGTCGCTGCCAGCTGGCGCAGTTGCATCGCACTGACCGGGCTCGATTGGAACAACCGCTGTAATGGACCGTCGGGCCGGACCGAGACGGTTCCGTGCGGTGCCACCTGCCAGCCTTGTTGCTGGAGCTGCTCAAGGATCCGCAGGGTGCTGGCGCGCGTCGCGGCCAGTTGGTCGCCTCCGCTTTGCAGTACCGATCGGAACCGCTGCAGCGTGTCAGCCAGTTGTTGCTGCTGCGCCAACGTGCGCTCGACACGAGTCGCGGCCGCCTCGGAGGCTGCCCCCTCCCAACCATCACGCAGCTGCATCAGTGCTTGCCGCCCGGCGCTGAGTTGTTCCCGGACGGCAGCCGCCGAGGCACCTGCCTGGCCGGCGGCTTGCGTCAGCCGGTCGGGGTTTGATGCCTCAACATCGCGAATGTTGACCATGCGTCAGCTCGTAGCACGCAGATATGCGCCCCCCTGGCCGAGTTCGGCCTGCGACGCCGGCGTCATAGTCGGCATCGTAATGGCGTAGCAAGGGCTGTCGACTCGCGACTGATCATCCGGAAGGTTTCGAGCCCAGCGCAGCCAGATAACAAGTCGATCAATGTGAGCAAACTAAAATGGATCTAATGGTTAGTGGGCGCCGAGGACTAGACGCCGAAACGCAGCAGCTCTTCGGGTGTGATCAGGCGTTCATGTCGAGCCGGGAATTCACGGCTTTTAACCGGGTGCCGAAACCATGACCAGGCGATTCGCCCCACCCGTGACCGGGGTAGTGGGTTGATGTGCACAGTGATCACTCCTGCGGTCGGTCAACTGGACCGTGGCCCACGTTACGTGGCGCCCACACCGGGTTATTAGACACCTAACATCTGGCAAACAGCGGGAGACGCGCCGAGCAATTTATCAAATGTTGCAGATGCGTCTGGAGTGACTATCGTTGCGGCGCTGTGGTGGGTGTGATGGGCGCTGGCAATGCAGTTCGGCCCATCAAGTAACGATCTGCGGCTGCTGCCGCCGCGCGGCCCTCGGCGATCGCCCAGACAATCAATGACTGGCCCCGCCCCATGTCGCCGGCAACGTAGACGCCGGGCACCGAAGTCTCGAAGTCCTTGTTACGCGCGACGTTACCGCGGTCGGTCAGCTCCACGCCCAGGTCGGTCAGCAGGCCGGGTTGCTCCGGGCCGACGAACCCCATCGCCAACAGCACCAGATCCGCCTCGATCTCAAAATCGCTGTCCTCGGTTTTGACGAACTTGCCGTCCTGCATGGTCACCTCATGCACCTTCAGCGCGGTGACGTGACCGTCTCGACCGACGAACTCCTCGGTGTTGACCGAGAACATCCGCTCGCCGCCCTCCTCGTGCGCCGACGAGATCCGGAACATCAGCTCGTACATCGGCCACGGCGTGGATTCGGCGCGGGTCTGCGGCGGGCGCGGCATGATCTCGAACTGGTGCACCGTCACCGCTCCCTGGCGGTGCACGGTGCCCAGGCAGTCGGCTCCGGTGTCGCCACCACCGATGATGATGACCTTCTTGCCCTTGGCGGTGATCGGCGGCTCGCCGTCCGGCCCAAGCACGTCATCGCCCTCTTGAACCCGGTTGGCCCAGGGCAGAAACTCCATCGCCTGGTGAATACCGTCGAGCTCGCGGCCTCCGATGGGCAGATCGCGCGCGACAGTGGCACCACCGGCCAGCACCACCGCATCGAAATCGGCGCGTAACTGCTCAGCGCTGATGTCGGCGCCGACGTCGACTCCCGCACGGAACTCGGTGCCCTCGGCGCTCATCTGTTCCAGTCGGCGATCCAGGTACCGCTTTTCCATCTTGAACTCCGGGATGCCATAACGCAGCAGCCCCCCGATGCGGTCAGCGCGCTCGAAGACGGTCACGCGATGGCCCGCCCGGGTCAACTGTTGAGCGGCGGCCAGTCCGGCCGGACCCGATCCCACTACCGCAACCGTCTTGCCGGTCAGCTGCTCCGGCGGCAACGGAACCACCCAGCCCTCGTCGAAGGCGTTCTCGATGATGTCCAGCTCGATCTGCTTGATGGTCACCGGATCCTGGTTGATGCCCAGCACACACGATGATTCACACGGCGCCGGGCAGAGTCGGCCGGTGAAGTCGGGGAAGTTGTTGGTGGCATGCAGCCGTTCGATCGCATCGCGCCAGCGGCCGGTGCGGACCAGGTCGTTCCACTCCGGGATCAGGTTGCCCAGCGGGCAGCCGTTGTGGCAGAACGGGATCCCGCAGTCCATGCAACGCGTCGCCTGCTCCTGCAGCGTCTGGTGCGGGAAGTCTTCGTAGACTTCTTTCCAATCGCGCAGGCGCAGGTCCACCGGCCGGCGTTTCGGGGTCTCCCGGTGGGTGTACTTCAGAAAGCCCTTCGGATCAGCCACTGGCGGCCGCCATGATTGCTTCATCGGCATCGCTTCCGCTGCGTTCGGCCTCGGCGATCGCCTCCAGTACCCGCTTGTAGTCGCGGGGCATCACCTTGAAGAAGCAGCGCTGCTCGCCTGCCCAGTCGGCCAGGATGCGCTGGCCGACTGCGGAGTCGGTCGCATCGACGTGGGCTTCGATGATGCCGTGCAGCCAGGCCAGGTCGTCGTCGTCGAGGCTCTCCAACTCCACCATCTCGGTGTTGAGGTGGGAGGGGAACACGGCCTCGGGGTCATAGACGTAAGCCACACCGCCGGACATGCCGGCCGCGAAGTTGCGGCCAGTATGGCCCAGGATGACCACTTTGCCTCCGGTCATGTACTCACAGCCATGATCGCCGACTCCCTCGACCACTGCGTGGGCTCCGGAGTTGCGCACCGCGAATCGTTCGCCGACCACGCCGCGCAGAAACGCCTCGCCGCTGGTGGCGCCGAACAGAATGACGTTGCCGCCGATGATGTTGTCTTCCGCGGCATAGCCTTCCGGCGAATTGTCGGATGGCCGCACCACGATCCGGCCCCCGGACAGCCCCTTGCCGACATAGTCGTTGGCGTCGCCGTAGACCCGCAGCGTGATGCCTTTGGGCACAAACGCACCGAAGCTGTTGCCGGCCGAGCCGTCGAACGTGATGTCGATGGTGCCGTCCGGCAAGCCTTGGCCGCCATAGGCTTTCGTCACTTCGTGGCCGAGCATGGTGCCCACCGTGCGGTTGACGTTGCTGATTGTCGTAGAGAAACGAACGGGTGAACCGGAATCCAGTGCCTCGCGGCTCATCACGATCAACTGCTGGTCCAGCGCCTTGTCCAAACCGTGGTCCTGGCTGGAACTGCAGTACAGATCCTGGTTCATGAACGCCGACTCCGGCTCGTGCAGTACCGGCGCCAGATCGAGCTTGTGGGCCTTCCAGTGTGCCCGTGCCAACGTGGTGTCCAACGCGCCCACTTGGCCGACGGCCTCGTTGAGCGTACGGAAACCCAGCGCTGCCATGTATTCGCGGACTTCTTCGGCGATGAAAAGGAAGAAGTTTTCGACGAACTCGGGCTGGCCGGTGAACCGTTGCCGCAGCACCGGGTTCTGGGTGGCCACGCCGACTGGGCAAGTGTCGAGATGACAGACCCGCATCATGATGCAGCCAGACACCACGAGCGGGGCGGTGGCAAAACCGAATTCCTCGCCGCCAAGCAGCGCGGCGATTATCACGTCGCGCCCGGTCTTGAGCTGACCGTCGACCTGAACGACGATGCGGTCGCGTAACCCGTTGAGCAGCAACGTCTGCTGGGTTTCGGCCAGCCCCAGCTCCCACGGTGCGCCGGCGTGCTTCATCGACGTCAGAGGAGTGGCTCCGGTGCCGCCGTCGTGACCAGAGATCAGCACCACGTCGGCGTGTGCCTTCGATACACCGGCGGCCACTGTGCCGACACCGTTCTCGGAGACCAGCTTGACGTGGATTCGCGCCGACGGGTTGGCGTTCTTGAGGTCGTGAATCAGCTGCGCCAGGTCCTCGATGGAGTAGATGTCATGATGCGGCGGCGGTGAGATCAGTCCGACCCCGGGCGTGGAGTGCCGCACTTCGGCAATCCACGGGTATACCTTGCCGCCCGGAAGTTGCCCGCCCTCACCGGGTTTCGCTCCCTGCGCCATCTTGATCTGAATGTCGCTGCAGTTGGTCAGGTAGTGCGAGGTGACGCCGAATCGGGCGGAGGCGACCTGCTTGATCGCACTGCGCCGCCAGTCACCGTTGGGGTCGCGGTCGAAGCGGCCGATGTGCTCCCCACCCTCACCTGAATTCGACCGGCCGCCCAGCCGGTTCATGGCGATGGCCAGCGTCTCGTGCGCTTCGGCGGAGATGGATCCGTAACTCATTGCGCCAGTGGCGAACCGCTTGACGATCTCGGTGGCCGGTTCGACCTCGTCGAGCGGAACCGGCGGTCGGAGGCCATCGCGGAATTTCAACAGCCCGCGCAGCGACGCCATCCGCTCACTCTGGTCGTCAACCAGACGGGTGTATTCCTTAAAGATCTTGTACTGCCCGGTGCGGGTGGAGTGCTGCAGCTTGAAAACGGTGTCGGGGTTGAACAAGTGGTACTCGCCTTCACGGCGCCACTGGTATTCGCCGCCCACCTCGAGTTCACGGTGCGCTCGTTCGTCGGGCCGGTCCAGGAAGGCCAGCGCGTGGCGGGTGGCGACGTCGGCGGCGATGTCGTCGAGGGTGATACCGCCGGTGGGGCAGGTCAGCCCGGTGAAGTATTCGTCGAGCAGATCCTCGGAAACCCCGACGGCCTGGAACAGCTGGGCGCCGGTGTAGGACGCCAGCGTCGAGATGCCCATTTTGGACATCACTTTCAGCACGCCCTTGCCGGCAGCCTTGGTGTAGTTCTGCAGCGCCTTCTCCAGCTCGATCCCGGTGATGGCACCGCGATCGAGCATGTCCGCGATCGACTCGAATGCCATGTAGGGGTTGATCGCCGCGGCCCCGAATCCGACCAGCGCGGCCATGTGATGCACCTCGCGAGCGTCGCCGGACTCCACCACCAGCCCGACCTTGGTGCGGGACCGCTCGCGTACCAGATGGTGATGCACCGCCGAGACCGCCAGCAGCGACGGGATCGGGGCCATTTCCTGGTCGGACTCGCGGTCGGACAAGACGATGATACGCGCACCGTCGGCGATCGCCGCCGAGGTCTGCGAACGTACATCGTCCAGCGCGGCCTTCAGACCGGCGCCGCCCTCGCCAACCGGGTACAGACAGCGAATCACTTTGGACCGCAAACCATGCCGCCGTCCATTGACCTCCACGTCGGGATCGAGGTTGACCAGCTTGGCCAGCTCGTGGTTGCGCAGGATGGGCTGCGACAACACGATCTGGCGGCACGAATCTTCGGTGGGGTTGAGCAGGTCGCCCTCCGGTCCAAGGGCCCCGTGCAGGCTGGTCACCACCTCTTCGCGGATGGCGTCCAGCGGTGGGTTGGTCACCTGGGCGAACAGCTGCTGGAAGTAGTCGAACAGCATCCGCGGCCGCTCTGAGAGCACCGCGACCGGGGTGTCGGTGCCCATCGATCCGAGCGGCTCGGCGCCGGTGCGCACCATCGGGGCCACCAGCAGGTTGAGCTCCTCGTAGGTGTAGCCGAAAACCAGCTGCCGCAACACCACCCGGTGGTGCGGCATCTGCACGTAGTTGCCCTGCGGCAACTCCTCCAACGGGATCAGCCCCTTGTCGAGCCACTCCTGATACGGATGTTCGGCGGCCAGCTCCGCCTTGATCTCCTCGTCGGAGACGATGCGGCCCTGCGCCGTGTCGACCAGGAACATCCGGCCCGGCTGCAGCCGCATCCGGCGCACCACCGTCGACGGGTCGAGATCCAGCACACCGGCCTCTGAGGCCATCACGACCAGACCTTCGTCGGTGACCCAGATCCGAGACGGCCGCAAGCCGTTGCGGTCCAGCACCGCCCCGATGATGGTCCCGTCGGTGAACGTCATCGACGCGGGGCCGTCCCACGGCTCCATCAGCGCGGAGTGGTAGGCGTAAAACGCGCGCCGGGCCGGATCCATCGACTCGTGGCGCTCCCACGCCTCGGGGATCATCATCAGCACCGCGTGCGCCAAGCTGCGACCGCCCAAGTGCAGCAGTTCCAGCACCTCGTCGAAGCGGGCGGTGTCGGAGGCGCCGGGAGTGCAAATCGGGAACAACTTGTCGGCGCTATCCAGGTCGCCCGGCTCCCCGAAGACGTCCGTACGGATCAGCGACTCTCTGGCGCGCATCCAGTTCTCGTTGCCGGTGACAGTGTTGATCTCGCCGTTGTGGGCGATACGCCGGAACGGATGGGCCAACGGCCAGGACGGGAAAGTGTTGGTGGAAAACCGCGAGTGCACGATGCCCAACGCACTGGTCAGCCGGTCGTCTTGCAGGTCGAGGTAGAACGCCTTGAGCTGTGGCGTGGTCAGCATGCCCTTGTACACAAAGGTCTGACCGGAAAGGCTTGCGAAATAAACAGTTTCGCGTCCAGGACCGTCCTGCCCGGGGCCCTTGGTGCCGAGTTCGTGTTCGGCGCGCTTGCGGATCACATAGGCGCGCCGCTCCAGCTCCATCCCGGAGGCTCCGGCGACGAACAACTGCCGGAAGGTGGGCATGGCGTCACGGGATAGTGCACCCAGCGAGGAATCGTCGGTGGGTACGTCGCGCCAGCCGAGCACCTTTAATCCTTCGGAGGCCACGATCTTCTCCACCGCGGCGCAGGCAGTCGCGGCGTCCTTGGACGACTGCGGCAAGAACGCGATACCGGTGGCGTAGCTGCCCGGGGCCGGCAATTCGAAGTCGACAATCGCACGCAGGAAGTCGTCGGGGACCTGGATCAGGATGCCCGCGCCGTCACCGCTGTGCGGCTCGGCACCGGCGGCGCCGCGGTGCTCGAGATTGAGCAGCGCGGTGATCGCCTTTTCCACGATGTCGCGGCTGCGCCGGCCGTGCATGTCGACGACCATCGCCACCCCGCACGAGTCGTGCTCGAACGCGGGGTTGTACAGCCCGACGCGGTTGGGCGCCATTCTTACCTGACCCTTCACCAAGAACTTTCTGCGCGGCATTCATGAGTAGCTCCGGCGGCGCCGCCCCTAAGGAGAGCGGCTAAGCCCGTCGGCCCTTGTCGATATCCTGTACGCCAAACGGCGAAGACCCGGAGCAGGGGAATGCGTCCGTGCAGCGCTGAACGGTGGCCCTGTACCCAGTTCTCGACAAGTCGTAAAACGATATGACAAAAACCGCCTGACATGCCAACTTGATCAATAGTAACCCGTCGGTCGGCGGCGCCGAGCTGGCGAAACGGTCGACAGTACGCGAATTTGCCGGTTCTGGTTGCGCGCCTGGGTGTTTGCCTGCTGTGACGTTGCGTTCAGCGACTCGCAGCCGCGAATCGCGGTCGGCCGAATCCAGGCCCGCTGATTTGCTGTGAGGACCACCTGACGGCATTTTCGGAGCACCTCATTGGTGGTGGGCTGACCATGATGCAGTGATGGAACTCACCATAAGCCGTGGCAGCGGGCACCGATGTGGCATTCGCAGGGCCTGGTGTGGAATAACCGGCGATGACGGCGTGGCGCGCAGCAAGTTTGCGCAATAACTTTGCACGAGATTGCGGATCGCCACCGTGCTGCTCCGGCGCCTCGATAACCGATACTGGACTGGCGGCAGCCTGTAAACCCACGGTCGGATGCCAGCTGAGGAGCCTATGAACGAACGCGACGACTTCCTGCGGGACCGATTTCGGCCTGCGCAGCCCGGCGCACCCTCGCCGCCTCCACCGCATCCGCAATCGGCGAATCCGCGGCCGATGCCGCCCCATCCGTTCCAGCCGTTCCCACCGGCAACACCGTCGCGCCGCGGAACACCCCCGGGGCCGCCGCGGTCCGCCGGTGTACCCCCCGCTGAGCGTTGGCCCGACTTCGGGGTGGGGCCGGCGCCGGTCACGCCGCCACGTCGTCGGGCGCCGGGCCGTGGTTGGCGGCGCATGCTCTGGACGGCCACGTTCGGTCTGGTCAATCTGGGCCCGTCGGCGGCAGAACGACAGGAAGCGGAATTCGAGGCGGTCATCAAATCGGTCCTGCGCGGCAATTACAAGGTCGGCGTGCTCGGTAAGGGCGGCGTCGGAAAAACCACCGTCGCGGCCAGCGTCGGATCGGTCTTTGCTGAGTTGCGGCGCCAGGACCGCGTGGTGGCGATCGACGCCGACACCGCCTTCGGACGTCTCGGCAGCCGGATCGATCCGCGGACCAGTGGTTCCTATTGGGAACTGACGGCCGACAAAAATCTGCAGTCGTTCGCCGATGTCAGCTCTCGCGTCGGGAGCAACTCCGCCGGTCTGTACGTGCTGGCCGGAGAACCGCCGGCAGGCCCGCGGCGCGTGCTCGATCCGGCGATCTACCGGGAAGCCACCTTGCGGCTGGACCGTCATTTTACGATCGCGATCATCGACTGCGGGTCGACGATGGACGCGCCGGTGACCCAGGAGGCCCTCAGCGACCTCGACGCTCTGATCGTGGTGTCCTCGCCCTGGGCCGACGGAGCCTCGGCCGCCGCGCAGACCATGGAGTGGCTGTCTGCGCACGGCCGGACCGATCTGCTGCGGCGAAGCATCGTGGTACTCAACGATTCCGACGGCCACGCCGACAAACGGACACGCTCGGTGTTGGCGCGCCAATTCCTCGACCGCGGCCAGATGGTGGTCGAGGTGCCCTTCGATCCCCACCTGCGACCCGGCGGCGTGATCGACGTCACCAGCGAGATGGCTCCGGCGGCGCGGCGACGGTTTCTGCAGATCGCCGCGACGATCGCCCGGTTCTTCGCATCGGAGCCGCCCGGCGGGCGAGAACCGGGCTAGCGGTTCTCAGCGCGCGCCGACGGGTCGGCGGTTGCTTCGATCTTGGTGATGAGTTGGCCACCGATGGTCAACACGATGACGGCGAAGAGCCGGCGCTGCGCGTAGGCCAGCAGCACCGGTTGCCCGGCGGGCCCGCTGACCAACGTCACGCCCGGGCCTAAGTAGCGCAGCAGGTTGGTGGCGACGTCGCGTGGGCCATGGTTGACCTGCGGCGGCAAAGCATGCTCGGCGAGCACCGTGCCAACACCCCACACGGTCGGATCCAGTACTGCCGCCAGCGCCTGCAGATCGCCGTTGGCGCAGGCGGTGATGAACTTCTCGGTGACCAGTTGGTGCTCGGCCGGGGAGATCTCACTGAGCTTGGGGCGTCCGACAGTGAACTTCGCTCGCGCGCGCCGCGCCAGCTGGCGGCAGGTGCCGACCGGGCGTCCCACCGTCTCGGCGATGGTGTCGAACGGCAGCCCGAACACGTCGTGCAGCACAAACGACACCCGCTCACCGGGACTCAGCCGGCGTAGGACTTCTAGTAGCGCGGTACGGACCTCGTCGTCGAGGGTGACCCGGTCCGCCGGATCAATCCGACGGGATTGATTGAGCGCCAACGCCTCTGCGCCGAGCTCTTCCGGATGCTCACGACGGGCCCGCGCCGAACGTACCTGGTCGAGGCACAGCCGGCCGGCGACCACGGTGAGCCAGCCTCGGACGTCGTCGAGCTCACTGACCTCAGTTCGGGATAACCGCAGAAATGCTTCTTGCGCAACGTCTTCGGCGTCACCGATATCCCCGAGCATCTGATAGGCGAGATTGACCAGGTAAGCGCGGTGACGTCGCCAAGCCTCGGCGATCTGCTCAGACTGCGGTTCGGTCATATGTCGACGACGATCTACTGCCGGAAAAAGTTACATGTTCTGGCCGTAACTTTCCCATGCTGCGCGCCGTCCTTGGTGAAAAGCACAGTCTTCACCGTCAGGAAGGAGCCCATCATGACGATCGTGGTCACCGGAGCCACCGGTAACGTCGGCCGTCCCCTTGTTACGGAACTGGCCGCCGAGGGTGCGCAGGTGCGGGCGGTCACCCGTTCTTCTGACACCGCGGGATTTCCCGCCGGTGTCGAGGTGGTCGGCTCGGCCATCGATGCGCTGGCCGGCGCCTCGGCGGTGTTTCTCAACTCGCGTGCGTTGGGTGATCAGCTTGCCGAAGTGGTAGCACTGGCCGCGCGCAGCGGGGTTGCCAAACTCGTCGCGCTGTCGTCGCTCAACGCCGATGACGACTTCTCGCGGCAACCGTCGCGTTGTCGCGGCGACCGCAACGCCGAAGTCGAGCAGTTCGCCGTCGAATCCGGCTTGGGCTGGGTGAGCTTACGGCCATCGGTGTTCGCCTCGAACTTCATCGGGATGTGGGCGGCACAGATCCGGGCCGGCGATGTCGTCGGGGGTCCTTGCGCGGCGGCGTCGACTGCGCCGATCGCCGACAGCGACATCGCCGCAGTCGCAGTCCGGGCGCTGCTCAGCGATGAACTCGACGGGCGCAAGATTGCCCTGACCGGGCCGCAAGCACTCACCGATACCGAGTTGGTGCGCATCATCGGCGCGGTGTTGGGCCGTGAGCTGAGGTATCTGGAAGTGCTGCCGGAGGTAGTGCGGCAGCGCTTCGTTGCCATCGGTCTGGGCGCTCAATTCGCCGATGCCTATATGGCGATGCTCGCCGAGACGCTGGACAAACCGGCGCTGGTCACCCACGAGGTGGAGAAGATCGTGGGCCGGCCGGCCGTCACGTTTGCCCAGTGGGCCGCCCAGCACCGCGATGCGTTCACCAATTAGCCAAGGAGGCAAGACATGTCTGATCCGCGTCCGCCGCGCTACCTCAAGCCGATGAACAAGGTGATGATGGCCGTGCAGAAGCTCGGCATACCGACCGGGCCGGCCATGGTCTTGACGGTGCCGGGCCGCAAGTCCGGTCAACCGCGCAGCACCCCGATGACACCGTTCGAATTTCATGGTGGTCTCTACGTCGTAGCCGGTTACCCCGGTGCGGATTGGGCCGCCAATGCCCGCGCGGCGGGCGCCGGCACGCTGCGCCGCGGACGCAAGTCACGTGCGGTTAGGATCGTCGAATTGACCGCCGAACAGGCGCGTCCGGTGCTGCGGGCGTTCCCAGTCGAGGTGCCCGTCGGCGTGGCATTCGCGAAGCGCTCCGGAATGGTGCGAGACGGCACGCCTGACGAATTCGAAGCTCTGGCCGGCCGGATCGCGGTGTTTCGATTCGTGTAGTGCGTTGAGCAGTACAGCTGCACGGCCGATGTTCAGAGCTCGACGGGCACGTGCTTTTCGGCGCATGCGTCGATTACCGCTCTGGTCACGTCCTGGGTACGTAACGTCTCGAGGTCGTCGACAGTCACCGATCCCCTGGCAGCACGGTGCTGGGCGGCCACTCGCGAATCTCGCAGTCGCTCAGCGCGTTCGATCACATTGCGGGCAAAGCGACCGTTCTGCATGACGTCGATGCCGTGGTTGCCATCCGGTGCCAGATAGGCCCGCAGGGTTGTGCACCCGCCGGTCAATGCGTCGCGCGCAGCAGGATCCATGACGGTGGCCCGCGGCTGCCCGTAACGCACCGCGATCTCGACCAGCTCTTCGGCTGTATACGAGGCGAAGCGCAGCTTGCGATTGAACCGACCGGCTAAACCCGGGTTGACGGTGAGGAATTCGTCGACTTCTTTCTCGTAGCCGGCCCCGATGAAGCAGAAGTCGAACCTGTGCACCTCCAGCGCAACCAGCAACTGATTGACCGCTTCCATCCCGATCATGTCCGGCCGGCCGTCGTGGTGGCGTTCCACCAGCGAATAGAACTCGTCCATGAACAGGATGCGGCCCAGCGAGCGGTTGATGAGCTCGTTGGTCTTAGGCCCTGACGCTCCGATGTATTCGCCGCAGAAGTCCGCCCGTTTGACTTCGACGATTTCGGGGTGCCGCACAATGCCCAGGCCTGCATAGATCTTTCCCAGCGCCGCTGCGGTTGTGGTCTTGCCGGTGCCGGGCGGTCCGACCAACAAGACGTGGTTGGTCTGGCTGGTCACCGGCAGCCCGGCGGCCAGCCTTAGTGCGCGGACCTCGATCTGGTCCTCGAGCTCGGCGACCACACGCTTCACTTCGGCCAGACCGACCTGGTTGTTGAGCAGCGCACGACCTTCGGCCAGCAGTTCCCGGCGCCGCTCTTTGCTTTCTTCGTCCCGACGCTGCTGGCCGGACCGCGCAGTGGTGACGTCCCATTTGTCGGTGCGGGTATCGATGGTCTTCTCGTCGGTGATCGCCAGCTGCAGGTCCGGGTCGGCCAACGCCTGTTTCGCTGCCGCGGTCAGCGCACCATTGATGGTCGCTCTGGACAACCAGATCTGTGCGTTGTCCTGCTCACCGAGCAAGCGGTGTGCCATTCCGCGTACATAGGCCAGATCGGCGGCGATCAGCGGAAATTCGCCGGGGTCGATCGTGGCGACCGGGCTGTCACTCTGGGCGCGGCGGTGCTCGGTCAGCTCGGTGGGCCCGGCGCCCAGCTCCACTCGGTCAGTCCAGCCCAAAGAAACCAGTGCCTGCCCGAGATGGGCCGCCGCGTAGGCGGCCAGCGTAGCGGTCGCCGCGCTGACCGCCGGCATAATGATGGCCTGCGGCGGCAGGGTGGTGGCGGCGACCGAGATCAGGTCGGGCCAGCGCTGGGTGACGAACATCAGGTAGGCGCGGATGTAGTGCTGCCATTGGTGATTCTCCCAGCTGTCCAGCAGAGTCGAATCATCGAGCAGCGCAGCGGCTTTCTGGTATGCGCCGTCGTCGATGAGTGCGCTGGCCAGTGCCAGACCGGCATGTGACGACTCGGTCACCGCGATGGACAGGTACGGCCCCGCTTTGATGGGCGCAGACAACTGCACGCCGAGCCGGTTGGTTTCCCGGCGCAGTCGGCCGCCGCAGGCATACAGCTTCCGCAGCGTCGACAACGCCTTGTCGCCGGTGGCGATCCGGCCCAGCCAGGCGTCGGCCATCGACGGGTCGATCTCCGTTGCCTCCCGGAACCGCGCCTGCGCGGCGACGAGGTCTGAGTCGAATACCACCATCGCCTGATCGAACCGCTTACGCGCGGCGACGATCGACGTGCTGCCGGCCATCAGCTAGTCCACCGGTGCGAGTCCGGCCGCGGTCAGCCTGGCGGGACAGGAAGCCACATAGCGATTCTCCGCGCGAAACAACTCGACCTCGATGGTGTGCACGCGCCCGGCGGCATGTACTTCCGCGGTCGCCGGACCGGTCTGGATGATCAGAACGTCGGCGGATCCCCGGTAAGGCTCACCTGGTTCGCCGACGGAGACCAGTGTGTTCGGCCGCGGCGCCGGCGCAATGGTGTCGTCCACGACGCTGACCGTGGTGCCTGCGGCGGGTCTTGGCTGGTCGATCACCGCAATGTTGGGCATGCGAACACTGGCCCAGCGCTGCGTGTTCCGACTGTGGACCGTAATGCGTTCGCCGGCCCCGGCCATCCGAACAACAATTCGTTTCGCCACATCGTCGTCTGCGGCGATATGCACGCGGCTGAATTCGCCGGGGTCGTCGAGGGGGAGCGCGAACCGGTTGCCGGCCCCGTCCTTGCCGAGGAGCACACCGGACGGTCCGATCGGCACAACGAGCCGACCGGCCAGTGCGCCACGGCGCATACCGCCGACCGGCGGCGTCGGACCGCAGAGATTGGCGGCGACGGCTGGCAGCTGTGCGCCCGGCAACGTCTGCAACAACACGCTCGGTGGGGCGGACGGCGGCTGCGCATCGCAGACTGTGGTGGCGGCAGTGGCAGTGCCATCGTTGAACAGCGTGACGTTCTGGATGATTGCGTCAGAGCGCACCGTCCAACCTTTCGCCAAGTTGTCGGCGGTGATGTCGCGCGGCAGATACCAGTAGGTCGTCAGCGAACCGATGTCGCTTCGCACCGAGTTCCAGCGCTGTTCATGAGCGTCCAGCGCCGATCGGCCCAGCCGTCGCTCCAGCTCGAGGATGTCGGTGACTGTGGCCACCCTGGTGCGAATCCCCTGCTGGCGCAGAGAACTACCGATCCGCTGCGCGGCCGCCAGCGTCGCGGTGCCGATCGAGGTCCGCCATTGCAATCCCTGGGCGTTATCCCGACCCGCGACCCGCACGATGACCCATGTTTCTCGCCGCCCGGCGTAGGGCACGGCGCCGATCAGAGTGTCGTAGAGCCGCGAATAGTCGCCGGTGCTGCGTCGTCTGGCACCCGAACTGATCACACTCAACGAATCGATCGTCAGGCCCAGGCTTTGCCGCATCAACGGATGCAGGGCCATGACGTTCAGCACATTCGCGGTATGCGTCGACGCCGAGCCGGTGAACAATGTCGGCGTGTGCGCGGCACCGAGCAGTTGGAGCGCGGCCACCGCAACACCGCCCTGGTAGCGAACGCCGCCTCCGGCCCCGTCGTTGACCACCGTCACGGGCTCGTTCCAGGCCAGGGGCCGGCCACGTCGCATCCATAACGCCAGCCATGACCACAACGTCCGGCGTCGCCACGGGATCACGGCCGCAACGACTCCGAACGTCAACCCTGTTGCGGCGCCGATATATCCGTCGAAAGACCAGCCAAGGAGGCCGGTGAGCAGAACGCCGGTGATGATTGCCTGCCTGCTGGTCGCGTTCATCGCGCCCGCCGGGCTCGCCCGACGATTGATGCGACCGCTACCGCGGCGACGACGATCCCCGCGAATACCAATGCCATGGTGCGCGCCCGGTAATCCGGTGCTGCCGGCGGTGCAGCCGGTATCACCACCCGGCTCTGCGTGGCAGGTGAAACACGTTCTCCCGGAGGAACGTCGAAGGTCAGGGCTGCGACGGGATCCACCACGCCGTGACCCACCTGATTGTCGACCCCATGCGGCGGATTGTGTGCTGTTTGTAGGATGCGGTTGATGACCTGGTGGGCGGAGAGCTCCGGATACTTTGCCCGCACCAGAGCGGCGACGCCGCTGGCGTAAGCGGCCGAGAAACTCGTTCCCCAGAACGGCATGGTCTGCTCTCCCGCGCGGATCGGTGGATAAGCGTTGACCGCAGCGCCGGTTTGCGGTGAGAGCCCCATGATCCCCACACCCGGTGCCGCCGCGCCCACCCACGGCCCGGCAAGGCTTTTGCCGATG
This sequence comes from Mycobacterium sp. NGS51, assembly GCF_059812525.1. NCBI lineage: Bacteria > Bacillati > Actinomycetota > Actinomycetes > Mycobacteriales > Mycobacteriaceae > Mycobacterium > Mycobacterium sp. NGS51. Next base: position 16,706 of record NZ_JCALCV010000009.1, on the reverse strand, counting down.
GGGACACCGGTGTTGTCGACTGCACCCACCGAGAGGACGTAGTCGGCGAAGCAGGACGGCGACGACACCGTCTTGACTTGATGCCAGTCACGCGGATCGGAAGGATCCAGCGGATCAAAGAACGGGTTCTGGGCGCAGGAATCCTCCCCCTCGTTGCCCGCGGCGGCGACGATGACCGCGTCTTTCACGGTGGCGGCATACCAAACCGCGGCTCCGACGGCGCTCTGGTCCAGCGGGTCGGCCGCCGACACGCACGACGTCACGCTGATGTTGATCACCTTGGCGCCCATGTCGGCCGCGTGGACGATCGCCTTCGCCAGGGTGGCGACGGTGCCGGCCTTCTTGTGCGCCTCGGCGTCGCCCGGTAGCGGGTTGATCGGCTCATAGGCCCGCGATGACTGGCGGATGGAGATGACCACCGCGTGCGGGGCAACCCCGACCACGCCGTCGGCTGCGTCTGGCGGCGGGTTCGGCGCCTGCTCCGGGTCATCCGGTTGATCAGATATCGGCGGCGCCCCAGCGCTGACGGGCGGCAAGCCTGCCGGCGCCGGAAATGCCGGGGCGGCCGGCATCGGGGCGGGCATCGGAATCCCCTGAGGTGCAGCAGCAATTACCGACGCGACGATGGTTCCGTGTGCGTCGCAGTCGGTCAATCCGTCGCCGGCCATGATGTAGTCACCGCCGGCGGTGACGGGCAATCGGGCGGTCGGATTGATCCCGGTGTCGATCACCGCCACCGGTACCCCATTGCCAGTCGAGTACTGCCAGGCTGTGCTGACGTTGAGCATGGTGAACCCGGGCACGGTGGCCGCCACGTTCGGGTCGGCAACCGTCGTCGTCCGCGCGCAGACATTGCGCTGCCGCATCGGCTGTTCCGGCTCTGGCCTGCCATCCGCTGGCACGCGGGCGGGGTCGACGCTCGGTGGCGGAATCGCATGGGCCAGCGGCACGCTGGCCGATAGCGCTACGAAAAGTGCGATCGCGGTCGTGGAGATGCTGCCCGGCGTCATCGCATGCGTACCCAGGTGAACAACCCGCCGATCCACGCGGCCAGCGGCAAGGCTGCGGCAATCGCCGCCAATTCGAGCCATTCGGTGAGCATCCGCACCAGCGGCGTGAACTTGGTGATCGGGACCAGCAGGGCGGCCGCCAGGCCGGCGCCGCCAAACCCGGCCAGGACCAGCACGCCCCACAGCATTGGGTCGGCCGATGCGGCCGGCTGGTGCAGAACAAATTTCACCACGCCCGCACATGCCGCCGCGGCCGCCCCGCACACCAGCGCCACGGCTTGCCGTTTGTCGGTGAATGCCCTTCCGCGGCTGATGAAAATCAGCACGAACAGCCCGGCCAACGTGGCTGCAGCCGGGCTATGGGATTGTCCGGGCATCAGGGTGGCCCAAACGCCGGCGGGAAGTGCCAGCGCGGCGGCTACACAGATGCCGGTGAGCACACCGTTGGCGCGTACCGCAGCCGCGGCGATCTGCTTTCCGCGCGGCGTGGTATCCAGGTTCGCCTCATCCTCGGCATCCACCGGCGACACGGTGTCCACCGGCAGTCCGTCACGTCGACGAAACAGGTCACGGCCGGTGATCGACCCGAAGTGTGGCGGCCGGATCCGTGCGGCCCACAGGGCGGTCGTCGGGGCGGCCGTTAACACCACCAGCAATGCGATCAGGGCGCACATGCCCAGCCACTGCGCCGGAACCGGTCGCCACATCCTGGCCGCGGCCAGAGCCCCGGCCACACCACCCAACGTGACGATGGCCGCCGCCGCGGCGATACGACGTTGCGTTGCCACGCACACTGCCCAACTCAGCAGGGCCACACCGAGGACCGCGATGAACACGTGGGCGGATCCCAGCTGTCCGGGCGCGGCCCCGGCAACGCCGCCGGCCAGCATCGGCACCGCGATCCAGCTGAATCCATCCGCCAGGTCGCCCCGATGTGGCCACCGCAACCACACCGCTGCCAGCCCGGCGGCGGCCAGCACGCCGAATGCTCCGGTGACAATGCTGGGTGCCAGCGAGTCGGTGCGGGCGCGGACCCGCAGCGCCAGCGCCAACGCCGTCGCGGCGATCATCGCCACGATGGCCAGCGCAGTGTGCGCCGCGGTGTCGGCCGTGACCGGCTCGAACAACTTCTTGCCGATCCGCGCCAACCCGGTCGACAGTGACTCGTACTGGGGCTCAAAGGAATCGCCGCTTGTGGCCGGGGTCAGCACCAGGGTGGTGCCGTCTTCGACGCCGAGTTCATCGAGGGTCTTGCTGATATCGAGCCGCACGCCGTTGACCTTGTGCAGTTCATAGCCGACGCCGGCCGTAAGTCCGGTCAAGCCACGGCGTTTGAGTTCGTCGCCGACCAACTCGACAACGTCGTCGATGAAGACTTCGATGGGCACCGACGCCGGGTATATCTGCGAGATCAGGTGCTTGCCGCAGACCACTGCGACGGCGCAGCGCGCCGGAAGCGAGACGCTGGCCATCAATGCGTCCGGTCTGCTTCTGGAATGTACTTATCCGCCAGAGTGGCTGCGATTTCGTAGAGGCGCAGTCGTGTCTTCTTTTTCAGCTCATGCTGCGTGTCGATGATTCCGCCTTCCGCGAGATGCGGGTCGTAGGGCATGAATTCAACGTCGGCGCCGGATTGAGCGAATCGCTCGGTGAGGTAGCGCTGGGACTGCGGATCATATTTGTCGCGACTGTCGTTGAGCACGATCACACCGCGGGATACCAGCTCGTGATAACCCATCGACCGCAACAGGTCTATCGAACGCGACACCGGCAGCGAGGTATCCACCGTCAGCCCGGATATGAACGCGAGTGTGTCGCAGGCGTCGAAGACGGCCTTCATCACCGGGTGCTCGAGATCATCCGACGTGTCGACCACGATGACGTTGTGGGTGCGTCGCAGCCGGGACAGTACCCCGGTGAACATCGACGGGGCTAACGGCCGCGGTCGGCCGGATCCGCGGTTTCCTGCCAGCACGTCCAAGCCGACGCTGTTCTGCCCCAGGTGCTCGCGAATGTCGGCATAACCTTGGACATCCGTGTCGTTCAGGACATCGGCGTAATCGCCGGGCGGTGCTTCGTCGATTCGGCCGGCCAGTGTCCCGAAACCGGGCGCGGCGTCCACGGCGACCACATTTTCGGGCCGGCATTCGCGAAACACCGCGCCGATACAGGCCGTCATGGTGGTCTTGCCGACGCCCCCTTTGCCCGAAACCACGCCGATCACGTACTGCTTGCGGATGTGGCGCCGGATCCGTGCCTGCAACTCACGGTGATGTCGCTCGGCCGAAGATCCACCCAAATTCACAGCATGAAACGACGCACTGTAGACGAACTTTCGCCATCCAGCTGACGATGGGATTTTCCGTGGTGCGACCATGTCGGAAATGCGCAGTCTGCCCGAAACCGAATCCTGAACCTCGCAACAGTTTTCGTCACACAACTTTTCGATGGGAGTACCACCCTTCCCTCAGGGGCAGATGTTGCAGCATGCCCTTGACCGCTGATTCGATAGCGGGCGGCGTCGCCGGCCCGACGACCAGCCAGCTCTTGCCGGCAGAGGCGACATGCTCGGCCAGCAGTCGACCTTCCGGGGTGTCGATGATTGTCACGGCACGTTCGTCGACGTGCGCCCGCGTGAGCTGGGCGGTATCGGCCGCCCGGATTGCGACGATCGAGGCTTGGGCTGATCGGGTCGAGTCGCCGGCCCACTTCAGCAGCCGCTGCTGATCGGCATCGAGGTGTTGTCCGGCCAAGAACCGCCGCAGCCCACCCGGATTGGTCGCTTCGGCCCGCATGGCCGCGGTGTCGAAGGTGACCGGTCGCAGCGGCGCCGCGGGCTGGCACCCGCACACTCGCTCAATGTAAGCACTGATCAGTGTCGCGGCTGTGGCTGCATTGCTGTCGGTTCCAGCGCCGTGAATCCGGATACCGCTGGCCGAGCGTTTCATCACCACCCACCACCGGGCGTATCTGGCCAGCAGAACTCGCGCCGATTCGAGGCTGGCCGGTGGCCGGAGTTGCACGAGCAGCGCCATGTCGCGACGCGACAGCACGGTCAGCCATTCCACCACCGTGTCGTCTACTACACCCGAATCGTTGATGACGCCGTGCGCCCGCAGTTCGTCGGCAATCGGATGTGCCAGCGCCAGTTGCCTGGATTCGACGCTCGGCAGGTGCGGCCGAAGACCCAGTTCAGGTGCGATGACCTCGATGCCAGTGAGCACCTGGAGAACCCACAAACCATCTACCGTGGTGGTTAACAACTGTCCCCCAACGCAATCGGGCGGCCAAGCTAGATGAACGCCTGGCTGATGGCCTGATCGGTGGCTTGAGCGCTTTCGGCCGTGTTGTTGACGACGTGTCCGTGTTGGCTGACGGTTTGGATCAGGCCCTCCAGGCCATGCAGCATCTGTCGTTGGGCGTCGAAGAAAGCAGTGGCGCCGGTGCCCTGGAAGAAGTCGGCCAACGCCTGAGTGCGGTGGGCAATGTCGTCGTGAATTTCCATCAGCTGAGCCGCCCGCGAGGCGACGTCGGAAGCAAAACCGGTGACTGCCCCGTAGTTGTAGGTGATTTGGTCTGACATATCCGTGAGCCCTTCTGCTTGACTTCTGCTAGCTCGCTGCACCAAATAAGCCGGTAAATCCATGGGACGCATCGGCTTCGTGGTTTTCCATCAGTGCCGCCGCGCGGCCGAGCCCATGAGCCAGGCGTTGGCCGCCGGTTACCGTCTGCTGGAGGTCGTGATTGATTTGCCCGGCGGTGGCCAGTGACGTGCTACCAGCCTGGCCGTGCCAGGTGGCCACGCCGATCACGTTTTCGTGGGTGCTCAGGTAGTCGTTGGCCACGGCGGTTGCGTACTGCAGGGCCGATTCGATGGCCTGCTGGGTAGTCCGCAGCAATTCCGGTGTCACAACGGTCGCGTTTGACATGCCTGCTCCTTGATTTCTCTCCCCCGAGCGGAGGGTTTGGCTAGCAGTGTAGGCGCGGTTCGCAGGTTGTCACTTCACTCGACAGCAAACATTAAGTATCGCTACTTGGTATGTGCTACAAGCGCTATTGATGGAGACAGCAAACCCACGATGCGCTGGCACTTATCACGCACTATCCGTTGTGCACCGGGTCGCCGTCGACGGCGACGCGTGCACGAGCCACCGCTCGCTTGTCCGCATCACTGCCTCCGCGGGCGGGCGGACCGGTCGGTGTCATCGCCATCGGACCGCCGGCCGTCGGCGATGTGGTCGGACTGCGGTGTTCGGCAGCGCCGAACAGCTCGCCCCGCAGACCGGTGGGTCGCCCGCCGGCCGGCGGGTCGAAGCTGCTGGGCGGGCGAGTGTAGCTGGTGAGCCCGGCTCCCGGATATCCGCCGATACCGCTTGCACCACTGGGGGTTCCGGCACTAAGCCGACCGGAGCTATCGCCACCGCGGAGTGCCGGCTCTGCGCCGGACATCGTCGCCCCATCTGATAACCCGGCCGGCGTAAACATGCCGCCGACCGACTGCAGCAAGGCTTGCGGCATGCCCGTCAAGCCCTGCAGCCCGTGCATCGGTGCCTGGGCTGACGCCGTCAATGGCTGGATTGCGCCCGATACCCCTTGCTGCAAGGGTTCGATAAATGCACTGAGCGGGCTGGACGTAGCGGCGGGCGCCGACGTCGTCTGACCCGCGGCCTGCGCAGTCCGGTTGGAAAGCTGCAGCGCGTCATTGATGCCGGTTTGCGCGGCTGCTTCGGCGACGGCCTCGCCCGCCGCTGCCGGCCCGGCTGGTGATGCTGCCGCGAGCGCAATTGGCGGCGGCACCGCCAATGCGGCGCAAAGCGTGCTCAGCGCAGCGGAATACGCCCAACCGACACTTGAGTTGTGCGGCCAGTGTTCGCCGAAGTATTCGCTGTCCAGGCCCACGATTTCCGGTGTGCGTATGCCGAAGAAGTTGGTGGCGTTGGCGGTCATCCACTCGTCACGATTCAACTGACATACCTGGGACGGAACGACCGATGAACTGGCAACGATGAATGCGTCCACGGCGGCTTGCGTCAGCGCGATCTTTTCCATCGTCCATACCGCCAACGTCTGTAGCGCCGCGTTGAGTCCGAGCACCGCCGCCGTCGAGGCAACCCCGCCCATCCCTTGCCAGGACGCCGCGGTCGCCGCGGTGTTAGCCGCCGAGAGGCCCATAGCCGTCTCGTGGCAGGCGGTTTCGGCTGTCCATGCCGCGTTGCTGGTGATCACCGACGCCGGCGAGCCGGCCTCGAAGGTAGCGGCGATCACCTCTGGTGGACCAGACCACCTCGGGTCGGGCACGGGTCGCTTCGCTAGGCCAAATTGGCCGCGCGGACCGCTTCGGTGGCGGTGTATGTGCCCGAAGCCAGGGCCTGCGATCCGGCGAATGCCGCTCGCTGGCCGACATGCTCGGCCGCGGTCGCAAGGTAAGCGACGCCGGTCGCGTTCAAAGCTGTGGCGAATTCGGCCGAATCCACATCCGCGGCCATCGGCATCACGCCGGTGAGCGCGGCCGCACCCGCCGCGGAGGCGGCGGCCGATTGCGCGCTGATCGCTGTCTCGGTGGCTGCCGACGCATCGACGGCACCCGGAATTACGTTGAGTGGCAACATCGTATCCCCTCCGGCTCTGGTCTAGCCGTCCCGCACAGTGCCGGCACCTCGATCACAACCGACGCGAATGGGACTCGGCTCGAATCCAGAGTGCTCCAGTGGCGCCCAACGCACAATTCAGTGGGGCATATCGATTCAGGCTCGCAGCCGCTCGCGGCGCAGTAACTCCACCTCCGGCAGTTCCAGCGGTGCGAGCTCACCGACCACCCGCGTCAACAGCCAATCGCCCAGCTCAGGATTGCGGGCCAGACATGGGCCGTGCATGTAGGTGGCGATCACGCTGCCCTGCACCGCGCCGTCTACGCCGTCACCGGCGCGGTTGCCGGCACCCTTCTTCACAGCGCCCAACGGTTTTGCGGCCGACCCGAGCACTGTCCCGCCACGGTGGTTCTCGAAACCGGTCAACGGCGCGGCCAACCCGTCCAGCAGCGGGGCGCTGACCACCTCGCCGATGGTGCGCTCGCGCTGCGGCGACGTGGTCGCATCCAGCAGACCCACCCCGTCGACCCGTTCGCCTGCCGACGTTTCGTACCACTGACCCAGCACCTGAATGGCGGCGCAGATCGCCAACACCGGCGCGCCCCGGGCCGCCGCACGCTGCAGCCCCGGATGCTTGACCAGATGGCGGGTGGCCAGCCGCTGCGCGTAGTCCTCGGCCCCGCCCAGCGTGTAGAGGTCCAGCGACTCGGGCACCGGGTCGGCCAATGTGATCTCGACGATCTCTGCCGCGATGCCCCGCAATAGCAGCCGCTGCCGCAGCACCACCGCGTTGCCGCCGTCGCCGTAGGTGCCCATCACGTCGGGCAGCACCAGCCCGATCCGCACCGTCATCGCGAGCGCTCCAACGCCCGGTGCAACTGCAGGAAAGCCGTGTAGTTGGCGACGACCTCCACCGCCCCCGGCGGGCACGACGCGATGGCCGCCAGCATGTCATGCACCAGGGTGTGCTGCACCCCTGCATATCCCAACCGAACGGCAAGGTCGGTGCCGCGTTCACCGGCGGCCACCACCGTTGTGTCTTCGAAATGCTCAAACCGCACATCCCACAGCCACGACAGGTCCTCGCCGTCGGGCACCTGCCCGTTGACCGCGATGACCACCCCCGCGGCGTGCTTGTCGACCATCGACAGCGCCTCCTGCCAGCCAGCCGGGTTCTTGGCCAGCAGGATCCGTATGGTGTGTTCGCCCACGCGGACGGTGCGATACCGGCCGGCGACCTCATCGACCGTGGCGACCGCCGCCAACGCTGCCGCCGGATCGACGCCCACCGCCACGGCGGCTGCCACCGCCTGGGCCGCGTTACCGCGGTTCACCGACCCCGGCAACGCCAGCCGCATTGGCAGCGCCAGCCCGTTCGGCCCGTAGAGCCGCTCGTCGTCGAACCACCAGTGCGGGCTGGGCCGCCGGAAGTCCGCACCGGTGGAATACCAATGATCCTTGTCGCGGACGATCACCTCGCCGCTGCGCGGGCAACTCACCGAGTCGGCCGACCAGCCGGCGCCTGCCGCCACCCACACGACGTCGGCACTGTCGTAGGCGGCCGAGGCCATCAGCACGTCATCGCAGTTGGCGACGACCACGGTTTTGGGGTGCCGGGCCAGCCCGGCCCGTAGCGTGCGTTCGATCACGTTGATCTCGCCGACCCGGTCCAGTTGGTCGCGGGACAGGTTGAGCAAGATGATGACGACCGCGCCTACTGCATCTAAGACGTGCGGGACGTGCATCTCGTCGACTTCCAGCGCGGCCAGCTCGGCATCACGGCCGGCAGCCAGCGCAGCCACCAGCCCGGCGTCCATGTTGGCGCCCTCGGCATTGGTCGCCACCGCCCCGAGGCTGCCCAGCGCGGCCGCGGTCATCCGGGTGGTCGTCGACTTGCCGTTGGTCCCGGTGACGATGACCGTGCGCCGGTCCACCCCGAGCTGACGCAATATCGAGCGGTCAAGCGTCATCGCCACCAGGCCGCCGATCATCGCGCCCGCCCCGCGCCCGGTCACTCGCGATGCCCACCGGGCACCGGCCCCGGCGGCGAGGGCCACGCGTCCCCGGGCGGTAATCACCCGCGCAGTTTAAATTGACGGCACGACGGGCGTTAAATCCACGACACGAGCGGTAGCGAACCGACGATGTCGGTCCGACGTGCCATCCTCCCCTTATGGGGATCGCTTGGGGTCGGCCGGCCAGTGAAGCCGGCGCGGGCTGGGCCGTCATCGATGTCGAGACCTCGGGCTTTCGACCAGGTCACGCCCGGATCATCAGCCTGGCGGCGCTGGCCCTCGACGCAGACGGCCGAATCGAGGAATCCGTCGTCAGCCTGCTGAACCCCGGTGTCGATCCCGGACCCACGCATGTGCACGGGCTGACCGCTGCGATGCTCGAAGACCAGCCGCAGTTCACCGACATCGCCGCTGATGTCGTCGAGCTGCTGCGCGGACGCACACTGGTCGCGCACAATGTCGCGTTCGACTACGCCTTCCTTGCCGCGGAAGCCGAGATCGCCGACGCCGAACTGCCCGTTGACGCCGTCATGTGCACGGTCGAGTTGGCGCGACGGCTCGGGCTCGGGACCGACAACCTGCGGTTGCAGACGCTGGCCGCGCACTGGGGCGTGGCGCAAGAACGCCCGCACGATGCGTTCGACGACGCTCTGGTGCTGACTCGTGTGCTGGCCGCCGCCCTCCAGCGGGCGCGTGAGCGCGACGTGTGGCTACCGGTGCGCCCCGTCACTCGTCGCCGGTGGCCGAACGGACGGGTCACGCATGATGAGCTGCGACCGCTGAAGATGCTGGCGTCTCGGATGCCGTGCCCCTATCTCAACCCCGGCCCGTATGTGCGGGGCCGTCCGCTGGTGCAGGGCATGCGGGTGGCGCTGGCGGCCGAGGTCCGACGCACCCACGAGGAACTGGTCGAGCGGATCCTGCATGCCGGGCTGGCTTATAGCGACGCCGTCGACCTTGACACGTCGTTGGTGGTCTGCAACGAAACCCAGCCCGGACACGGCAAGGGTTATCTGGCCCGCGAACTGGGCGTCCCGGTGGTTTCCGACGCGCAGTTCATGGATTCCGTCGGCACCGTCGCCGGCGGCACAGGTGTCGAGGACTTCACCGAGCCGGCCGACGCCGGCGAACAGTTCGCGTTGTTCTGATTGCCCGGCTTCTCCTCACGCCGCTGCGCGGCGTGCATCGGCGCCGCGTTGTTCTGATTGCCCGGCTTCTCCTCACGCCGCTGCGCGGCGTGCATCGGCGCCGCGCGGTTCTGATTGCGCCTAACGAGCCGCCCGGTTGACCGCGGAGACGACGGCACGCAGCGACGCGGTGGTGATCGACGGCGCGATGCCCACGCCCCACACCGTTCGGCCGCCGATCGCCGCCTCCACGTAGGCCGCCGCCTGCGCTTCCTCACCGGCGCTCATGGCGTGCTCGGAGTAGTCCAGCACTGCCACGTCGAACCCCGCCCGACCCAGCGCGTCGACGAACGCAGCCAGCGGGCCGTTGCCGGCGCCGCTGATCTCGGTCTCGGTGCCGTTGATCTTCACGGTCGCGACGATGCTGGTGGTTCCGCTGTCCTCGTCGGCGGCGTCGACCCGGTGCTTCATCGGCTCCAGCGGTCGCACCGGCGCGAGGTACTCCTCAGCGAAGGCGTCCCACATCTCTTTCGGTGAGATTTCGCCGCCCTCGCCGTCGGTGATGTGCTGGATCACCTGGCTGAACTCGATCTGCAGCCGGCGCGGCAGCGCCAGACCGTGGTCGGCCTTCATGATGTAGGCCACCCCGCCCTTACCGGACTGCGAGTTGACTCGGATCACCGCCTCGTAGGTGCGGCCGACATCGCGCGGGTCGATCGGCAGATACGGCACCTGCCAGAGCATGTCGTCGACATCGGAGTCGGCCTCGTCGGCGGCGATCTTCATGGCGTCCAGGCCCTTGTTGATGGCGTCCTGGTGGCTGCCGGAGAATGCGGTATAGACCAAGTCGCCCCCGTAGGGGTGCCGCTCGTGCACCGGTAGCTGGTTGCAGTACTCCACGGTGCGCCGGATCTCGTCGATGTCTGAGAAGTCGATCTGCGGGTCCACCCCGCGGCTGAACAGGTTCAGACCCAGCGTCACCAGGCACACATTGCCGGTGCGCTCACCATTGCCGAACAGGCAGCCCTCGATCCGGTCGGCGCCGGCCTGGTAGCCCAACTCGGCTGCGGCAACAGCGGTTCCGCGGTCATTGTGCGGATGCAGGCTCAAGATCACCGAATCGCGGCGCTTCAGATTACGGCTCATCCACTCGATCGAGTCGGCGTAGATGTTGGGGGTGGCCATCTCCACGGTGGCCGGCAGATTGAAGATGACCGGGTTGGCCGGCGTCGGTTGGATGACATCGCCGACGGCGTCGCACACCTGCTTGGCGTACTCCAGTTCGGTGCCGGTGTAGGACTCCGGCGAGTATTCGAACCGCCACTGCGTACCGGGATATTTGGCGGCTTCCTCCACGCATTTGCGGGCTCCGGCCACCGCGATCTCCTGCACTGCCGCGCGGTCGGCACGGAACACCACCCGGCGCTGCAGGATCGACGTGGAGTTGTAGAAGTGCACGATCGCCCGCGAAGCACCCTCGCAAGCCTGGAAGGTGCGCTCGATCAGCTCCGGTCGGCATTGGGTTAGAACTTGAATGGTCACGTCATCGGGGATGAGGCCCTGCTCGATGATCTCGCGAACGAAATCGAAGTCGGTCTGGCTGGCCGACGGGAACCCGACTTCGATCTCCTTGTAACCCATTCGCACCAGCAGCTCGAACATGCGGCGTTTGCGCGCCGGGCTCATCGGGTCGATCAGGGCCTGGTTGCCGTCCCGTAGGTCGACCGCACACCACATCGGGGCGCGACGGATGACCTGGTCCGGCCACGTGCGGTCGCCCAACGCGACGGGCTCGACTTCCTCGGCGAACGGACGGTAGCGACCGATCGGCATCGCCGAGGCGCGCTGAGTGTTCCAGACGGGCTGCGCGGATTTGGGCGCACCCGCAGGTGTGGTGATGGTTCGACCGGACCTGAAGGCATCGGCCGAATCGGCCGGATCCGGGGAGGAAAAGGTTGTCACGATGATCGCTCCGGGGGATGGGAGGGAGCCGAAAGGCTACGACCGGCGCATCGCGAACACCCGCGACGGGAAGCCGGTCTGGATCAGACCCCGCCGCGGCGTCCGAGGAGGAGCACGCGCTGCACGGTGTGTACTTTACCGCGCTCACTGCCCTCACCAAAACGGTTTCGAACACCGACATGGCCGACCTTGACCCCGTGCTTCTCCTCGAGCATTGGACGGCCCGCACCGTCGTCGGGCAGCCACGTATTCTGTTGTCGACCTAAAACCCGTGAACCTGAAAGGACGGAAGTGGCGCTCGTCGTGCAGAAGTACGGCGGATCGTCGGTGGCCGACGCCGACAGCATCCGCCGGGTTGCTGAGCGCATCGTCGAAACCAAAAAGCAGGGCAACGACGTGGTCGTGGTGGTCTCGGCGATGGGCGACACCACCGATGATCTGCTCGACCTGGCCCAGCAGGTATGCCCGGCGCCGCCAGCGCGGGAACTGGACATGCTGCTGACCGCCGGTGAGCGCATCTCCAATGCGCTGGTGGCGATGGCAATCGAATCGTTGGGATCCCAGGCCCGGTCCTTCACCGGCTCCCAGGCCGGCGTCATCACGACCGGCGCGCACGGCAAAGCCAAGATCATCGACGTCACCCCGGCCCGGCTGCAATCCGCGCTCGATGAGGACCAAATCGTTTTGGTCGCCGGTTTCCAAGGTGTGAGCCAGGACACCAGAGATGTCACCACGCTCGGTCGCGGCGGCTCGGACACCACCGCGATTGCGCTGGCAGCGGCGCTGGGCGCCGATGTCTGTGAGATCTATACCGACGTGGACGGCATCTTCAGCGCCGACCCACGCATCGTGTCCAACGCCCGACGGCTGCAGACCGTCACCTTCGAGGAGATGCTCGAAATGGCCGCCTGCGGCGCCAAGGTGCTGATGCTGCGCTGTGTCGAATACGCCCGCCGCTACAACATTCCCGTGCACGTCCGGTCGTCGTACTCGGACAAGTCGGGCACTTTTGTCACCGGATCGATCAAGGACATTCCCATGGAAGACCCCATTCTGACCGGCGTCGCGCATGACCGCAGCGAGGCCAAGGTGACCGTCGTCGGCATCCCCGACATCCCCGGCTACGCCGCCAAGGTGTTCCGGGCGGCCGCCGACGCCGACATCAACATCGACATGGTGTTGCAGAACGTTTCCAAGGTGGAGGACGGCAAGACCGACATCACCTTCACCTGCCCGCGCGACAACGGGCCCGTCGCGGTGGAGAAATTGGTGTCACTCAAAGACGAGATCGGCTTCACCGAGGTGCTCTACGACGACCACATCGGCAAGGTGTCGCTGATTGGGGCGGGCATGCGCAGCCATCCCGGCGTCACCGCCACGTTCTGCGAGACGCTGGCCGGTGTCGGCGTCAACATCGACCTGATCTCCACCTCGGAAATCCGGATTTCGGTGCTGTGCCGTGACACCGAGCTGGACAAAGCGGTCGTCGCGCTGCATGAGGCGTTCGGCCTCGGCGGCGAGGAGCAGGCGACGGTCTACGCCGGGACGGGGCGCTAGATGGTTGCCATTGGCGTAGTGGGTGCCACCGGGCAAGTGGGCCAGGTGATGCGCACCCTGCTCGAAGAGCGCGACTTCCCGGCGAGCAGCGTGCGGTTCTTCGCCTCGGCGCGTTCGCAGGGCCGCAAGCTGTCATTCCGCGGCGAGGAGATCGAGGTCGAGGACGCCGAAACCGCCGACCCGGTCGGGCTGGACATCGCGCTGTTCTCCGCCGGCGCGGCGATGTCCCGGGTGCAGGCGCCACGCTTCGCCGCCGCCGGGGTGACGGTGATCGACAACTCCTCGGCATGGCGCAAGGATCCCGACGTGCCGCTGGTGGTCTCCGAGGTGAACTTCGCCGACGCGCGCAAGCGGCCGAAAGGCATTGTTGCCAACCCGAATTGCACGACGATGGCCGCCATGCCGGTGCTCAAGGTGCTGCACGACGAGGCCAAGCTGGTGCGCCTGGTGGTCTCGACCTATCAGGCCGTCTCCGGCAGCGGGGTGGCCGGGGTGGCCGAGCTGGCCGACCAGGTTCGCGCGGTGGTCGACGGTGCCGAGCTGCTGGTGCACGACGGCAGCGCGCTGGCATTCCCGCCGCCCAAGACCTACGTTGCGCCAATCGCTTTCAACGTGTTGCCGTTGGCAGGCTCGCTGGTCGGCGACGACTCCGGCGAGACCGACGAGGACCAGAAGCTGCGCAACGAAAGCCGCAAAATCCTGGGTATTCCCGACCTTCTGGTCAGCGGCACCTGTGTGCGGGTTCCGGTGTTCACCGGCCATAGCTTGTCGATCAATGCCGAGTTCGCACAACCGCTTTCACCCCAACGTGCTCGCGAACTTCTCGACGGCGCGCCGGGCGTCAAGCTGGTCGACGTGCCGACTCCGTTGGCCGCCGCGGGGGCCGACGAGTCGCTGGTGGGCCGGATCCGCGAAGATCCGGGCGCGCCGGACGGGCGCGGGCTGGCGCTCTTCGTCGCAAGTGACAATCTGCGCAAGGGCGCAGCCCTGAACACCATTCAGATCGCCGAGCTGCTGGCCGCCGAATTGTGATCCGGGGGTGATCCCGCCGCCCGACGCCGTTCGCGTTGCGCGCTTATCTCTGACGGTTTTTGCGGTGGTGTCTTTGCTTGTGCTGCACTCTGTTTCGTTTGCGAATGCGGATCCGCCCGCACCGATGCCTGAGCCGATCCTACAGCCGCTGATGCCGGGGGAGGTGATCCGGATCGGTCCCACCGCCGGGACCGGCACGCCTACCCGGGATTACGGCATCGGCGCCACCGACCTGTGCGAGTTCATGGAGTTCCCCACCGAAGTGCTGCAGGTCTGCGGGGACAGCTTCGCCGGCCAGGGTGTTGGATTCGGCGGCTGGTTCACGCCGATCGCGCTACGCGTGGACACCTCGTCCGTCGGCGACCCGGAAGGGGTGCGCTACACCGGGGTCACCGGCGTGTCGGAGCCGCTGCTGGCCGACCCGCCGCCGCCCGGGTCGGGGCAGCTGCCCGCCGGGGTGGTGCGGATCAACCGCGACAACTACCTGCTCGTCGCCACCACCAAAGAACTGGAGCCCCAAAGTTCGCGGTTAGTGAAAGCCCAACCGGTGCAAGGCTATTGGCAGACGGTTACAGGATCGGTGCGAGACGCTTCCTATCAGGGCGGCGGGCAGTCACAGATCAGCGGCTATTACGATCCGATCCCGACCGCTGACTCGCCGACCGGCTGGGTGTACATCGTCGCCGACAGTTTCCAACGCAACCTGCCGGTGGTGCTGTACCGGGTTGCCCCGGAGAGTTTCACCGACCGCTCCCGGTGGCAAGGTTGGGCATCGGGACCTGACGGCGGTTGGAACAAACCGCCAACACCGTTGTGGCAGGACATGGTCGGTGAGATGAGCTTCAAGCAGATCGACGGAAAGGCCGTGCTGTCGTATTTCAACTCCAACACGGGAAACATGGAAGTTCGGGTCGCCGACGAACCGACCTCACTGGGCACCGCACCGGTGACCACGGTGGTGCAACATGACGAGTGGCCCGATCCCGCCGAAAGCCTGCCGCCACCCTACGACAACCGGCTGGCCCAGCCGTATGGCGGCTATATCTCCCCGGGGTCGACGCTCGACGAACTGCGGGTGTTTGTAAGCCAATGGCACAACAGCGATCCGCGCGCCCGGGCCCCGTATCGAGTGATCCAGTTCGCCGTCAACCCGTTCAAGCCCGAATGACTCATAGCTCTTACATAGCTGGTACCTAGCTCGGACTATCGGTTGGTCGCGCATGATGCGAAGCATGAGCGAAACACCTGAAGCACGCACCGCGCCGACCACGGCCACAACTACGCCACGTCCGGACAAGCCGTATTGGCTTTATCGACTCGCTGCATGGGTCGTGATCGTCGCGGGCATCCTGTTCATCGTCACGACCATTTTCTTTGCCGGCTTCCGGATCGCCGGACATCATGGTCATGGTCACCACGGCCATCATCACGGCCACCACCACTCGATGTTCCATCGCGGACCGGGCGGCGGGCCGGGCGGTGGCCCCGGTGGTGGACCCGGGGCAGTCCCTCCCGGTGGACCAGTCGGCCCCGGTGGCCCCGGCGCCGTCGCACCCGGACCCGGGCAGCCGCCGGCGTCGGTGGCCCCGTCCTCTGCTCCGGCGCGCTAGCGCAACGTCATTACTTCACAACCCGGCGTCCCGACAATGGGACGCCGGGTTCCGACGTTGTGCCGGGTTCGCAGGTAGGGCCGTGCCTGCGGCATGATGCGGGACATGAGCGATACACCTCAACGGCCGGCTCCGCCACCTGCGGCCGCGCCACCGTCGACAACGCCCGACCGGCTCTACCAAGTCGCGGCCTGGGTCGCGATCATCGCAGGAATCGTCTTCATCGCCGCGACTGCCCTGTTCATCGTCTGCATGCTCTGGTGCTGCCACTAATTGGTCGCGCGGCGACCCGCCGCGAAGGCGCATGATCGGGGTATGACCGAAACACCCGAAGCTCCGCCGCCCGTCCCCGCCCCGCCGCCACCGCCGCCACCGCCGCCTCCGGCTGCGGCACCCCAGAGCAAGCTTTACCGGACCGCCGCCTGGGTGGTGATCGTTGCCGGCATCGTTTTCATCGTGACGGCCGTCTTTTTCACCGGCGCCGCGGTTAGCGGTTACAACCTCTATCACCAGCGCCACCATCACGGCATGTTCAACCCTGGCGGCCCGCCGCCTCCCGGGGCAGGGCAGTGGCTGTTCGTCTTCCCGGGCGGACCCGGCATGGCGCCCGGGCCCGGCATGGCGCCCGGGCCCGGCATGGGACCCGGACCCGGCATGGGACCCGGACCCGGCATGGGACCCGGTGGTCCGGGCGGTGCCGGATTACCGCCGATGATGCCTGGCGGGCCGGGCATGGGGCCAGGGCCCGGGCCTGGTGGTCTCTTCCCACCGCCGTCGAGCCCCGCGCCCGCTCCGCCTCCGCCGC